>CAUTLL010000035.1:0-8142 GCA_963539275.1 uncultured Flavobacteriaceae bacterium | reverse complement strand
ATATATCCCAAGGGAGCAGTATCTAAATAGAGCCATGAGAAATAGACCGCATGAAACAGCAGAGCATGATGGTGGTAGAAAGGCATTTTTGTCTGAAAGAGTAGATTTTAATCATAAAATTTCAGATAATGTAAAATTATTGATATTTGGGTATGCGGTGCAGCAAGATTTTACCCGATATGCGAAGTTTGGATATAATAATGTAAGGAAACAAAGAGAGGATTATAATAAAAGAAGAGTATATGCTATAGGAGGAAGTTTTAATGGGAATACTCATTTAGCAGGTAAGGAATTTGACTGGATAGGTGGGGTGGAATTTTACACTGAAAATACTGACTCGCAAAGATATGCGACTACATTTAGAAGAAGAGATTCTCAGACATGGAATAGAAGCTATCAAATTCAAACTTACTCAGCTTATGCTCAAGGGGAGTTGGATATACATCCATTGTTCAGACCATCAGTAGGGTTGCGTTTTGATATATTTGGAGGCTATTATGAAGATTTAGGGAATGGAACTTCTATAACGAGGAAGAATATTAAAAATTTATCACATTTTAGTCCTAAGTTAGGGTTTAGGTCTACTTTAGCTAACAATTTTGATTTTAAGGTGAATGTTTCTAATGGTTTCACGCTTCCACAGAGTGATGTGAGATATGGGACTGAGATGAAGCCTGTTCGTTTGTGGCAGTATGAAGCAGCGTTTGTTTATGATAATCAGAAAAATTTATATTTTAATGTAACAGGGTTTATACTTAATTCTTCACGAGAAATTTTTGAAAGACCTTTTGGATCTGGAATGTATCAAAATGCAGGGCGAACAAGAAGAAATGGTATAGAAACGGAAGCAAAAGTAAATATTACGGAAGGGCTAATGCTTAGAGGGTCATATACTTATACACATACTAAAATAGTAGAAGGGGACAATAAAGGGAATGAATTAGTTAGGTTACCAAGAAATATGTTCAATGCTGGGGCGACCTATACATCTCCGATAGGTTTGGGAGCAGATTTACAATTTAGAGCGATTTCAAATTACTATACAGATGATGAAAATACTCTTAGAGATGGTGCTTATAATGTGTTTAATTTAAAAGTGTTCTATAATTTCGACAAATTATTTTCTTCTAAAGGAAATGTTTTTGTAGGAATGAATAACTTATTCAATAAGCATTATGCTGAAACTATTTTTGGTACAAATCTGTATAGTGCATCTCCTACCTTTAATGTAACAGCAGGTGTAAATTATTCGTTTTAATATAAAAAAATTACTTGTATGAATAAAATGTTTTATAAATCTTTATTGGGTATTGTCCTTTTAGGAAATATTTTTTCAGCTCAAACATTGAAAAAGAAATTTAAAAAGGAGGAAATAAGATATCGCTATGCCTATCTCGAAATGAATGGGACTTTTGAAATGGATCCTAAAGATTCTTTGACAGTAAATGATTCTAGAAATCCGAGCAAAATTATATTATCTACAACGGATAAGCCAGGAACATTGACAAAAATGACTTTTTTCCATCATGATGATAAGACCAAGAAATGGGCAGAATGTGGCTATCAATACATAGGAAGTAGACCAGACCCATTTTATTTTCCTAACACTTCAAAAACTTCTATTTGGGATATTTTTGAAAAAGTGGAAGATTATTCAGGAAAATGTGAGGAGTTTAAGTATGTGATTTCTCGTTCTCCACATGATTCACCATTACATATGCATTTGAGGTACGGTGATAATGTAGAAGATTTGCTTAATATGAGTAAAAATCCGAAAGATGATAAATTTAATCCTTGGTGGGCGGAGTATATATATGCTAATAAAAAATGAAAAATGGGAAACGGGCAATTTTAATTGTCCGTTTTTTTTGATATTTTTTTAATTAGTAATGATTTTTGCAGCTCGGTCACTTGCTCCTTTACCTCCTAAAAATGAATGTAGTTGACGATAATTTTCTAAAATTTCATCTCTTTGGTTCGGTATTAAAATTCTTTCTAATTCTAATTTTAGATTCTTTGTATTGAGATTATTTTGTATAAGTTCTTTGACAACTTCCTTACCCATAATGAGATTGACTAATGAAATGAATTTAATGTGTTTTACTAATCTTTTGGCAATTTGGTAAGAAATCCAATTGCCACGATAGCAGACCACCTCGGGGATTTTCAGAAGAGCTGTTTCCAAAGTTGCCGTGCCAGAAGTTACCAATGCCGCTTTGGAAGAACGAAGTAAATCATAGGTTTTGTTGGAAACAAAATGAACATCATCGGTCAAAAATTCATCATAAAATTCTTTGGGTAACGATGGTGCTCCTGCAATTACAAACTGATATTCTTTGAAATAAGGAACTATACTGAGTATAATTCCTAGCATTTTTTTGATTTCTTGTTTTCTGCTACCAGGTAGCAAAGCGATGATTTCTTTGTTGCTCAAATTATTTTCTTTTTTGAATTGCTCCGAATTAATTCCTTTCAAATCAGAAATAGCATCAAGCAAAGGATGGCCTACGAAATGGCTATCTACAGAATGTTTTTGATAAAAATCTTTTTCAAAGGGTAAAATGACAAGCATTTCATCAACATATTTTTTGATGATTTCCACCCTATTTTCTTTCCATGCCCAGAGCTGTGGAGAGATGTAATAAACTACTCTTATACCCAGTTTTTTTGCGAATTTGGCAATACGAAGGTTAAAACCAGGATAATCTATAAGTATCAGATTGTCAGGTTGATATTTTTTTATATCTTCTTTGCAAAATTTGATATTTCTTAAAATAGTGTGGAGATTAAGAATCACTTCTAAAAATCCCATAAAAGCCAAATCTTTATAATGTTTCACCAAGGTGCCACCGACTTCCTGCATCAAATCACCACCCCAGAATCTAAATTCAGCTTCTGGCTCTCGTTTAAGAATCGCTTTCATCAAGTTGCTTCCGTGTAGGTCTCCCGAGGCCTCGCCAGAGATAATGTAGTATTTTTTTGCCATTAAGGTTGAGTTAAGTTGAAATAAAAATTTAATTTTGCTCAAAGATAATTAAAAATACTTTGATAGAATGTCGGTTCAAGGAGAAATTGTAAATAAGGTCGCCAATAGTGGATTGGTTAATTTTGATATTTCAGATCTTAGACCTAATGGAAGGAGAATAGGATTAGATTTAAAAGATTTTTTATATGAAGGGTTGATTCTTCGCGAGAAGGAATTTCGTGAGCAAGTTTCGGAGTTAGATGTAGCAGAATATAATGGAGCTTGGGTATATTTGTATTGTTCCACAGATGCTATTATTCCTCTTTGGGCATATTTTTTAATTACTTCTAAATTAGACAATGTAACCAAAAAAGTAGTTTTTGGCTCTTTGGAAGATTTAGAAAAATTATTGATGAGTGAGGCTATTCAGGGATATGATTTTTCTGATTTTAAGGATAAAAGAGTTTTGGTAAAGGGATGTAGTAAATTTTCTGTTCCGACGAACGCTTATGTAGAATTAGTGCAAAAATTGAAGCCTTTGGTTAAGTCTTTAATGTTCGGAGAGGCGTGTAGCAGTGTACCTATTTATAAGAGATAAAACAAAATCCAATGAAAAACTTTTCATTGGATTTTGTATGAAATTAAATATTAGATTTTATTAAAAAGAAATTTCATTTGTTTCTTTTCCTCTTTGAAAAGTAAGGTTTCTTTGATTGCCTTTATAAGAAATATTAACCATATTTAATTGTTTTGGGTAACTTTCTAAAAGAATACTATTCTTAATTTTTAAGTTAGAGATGTTTTCTACATTAGGAGTTTCGAAATAAATCCAGACATACTCTCCACTGATTTGGCTTCCTGTGAAAGTTAAGTTTTTATTGTTCCCATCAATGAAGATATTAAAATTTTTACCGATGTATTTTTTTACTTCTGCTTCAAAATTAGCTGTATTAGAATTTATTTTCAGTGTATTAGAGATGTGATTTGTATTTACTTTTGTGGTAAATTTCAGAGTTTTACTTCCTTCTATATAATCTACTTTTGTAATAGAAGTGTAAATCTCTGACATTGTGAAATTCATTAAAGTAATTAGCATTATAAAAAATGCAAGTAATCCTAAATTCTTTTTCATTTTATTTGTAATTTATAGTTAAAAATTGTTCAAATCTTATGCCAAATTAAAAATTTTCGTGGATGGCATATTTATCATAAAATGCTTTGATATGAGAAATAGCCTCATCAGCTGTATCAACGACACGGAATAGAGAAAAGTTGTCTTCAGAAATTAGTTTCATTTCGAGAAGTGTATTTTTCATCCAATCTAACAACCCTTTCCAAAATTCAGAGCCTACAAGAATTATTGGGAATCTTCCTATTTTATGAGTTTGAATGAGAGTTAAGGCTTCAAAAAGTTCATCTAAAGTGCCAATTCCGCCAGGCATAATGATGAAGCCTTGAGCATACTTTACGCACATAAGTTTTCGTACAAAGAAATAATCAAACTCTATGCTGTATTGCTTGTCAATATAAGGGTTAAAGCTCTGCTCAAAAGGCAATTCTATATTTAGTCCTATGGATTTCCCTCCGTTTTCTTTCGCTCCTTTGTTGGCGGCTTCCATAATGCCTGGCCCTCCTCCTGTAATGACCCCAAAGCCCAGATGAGTGATTTTTTTGGCAATTTCTTCCGCTAATAGATAGTATTGGCTATTTTGAGGGAGTCTTGCTGAACCAAAAATAGAGACACAAGGACCTAATTTTTGCATCTTTTCATATCCTGAGACTATTTCGCCCATAATTTTGAAAACCATCCAACTATCTTTTGTGGTCTGTTCACTCCAGGTTTTTTGGCGGAAACTTTCTTTTAATTTTTCTTCCATTTTTAGTTAAAGTATTTTTCAGCTTCTACTATGCTTTCGGGTTTTCCTACATCTATAAGCAAGTCATTATGCTCATATCCTATGATTTGATAGTCTCTCATGAGTTCCAAATAAATTTCCATAATAGAAAATTTTCCTTCTTTGGTTATTAAATTCAAAAGGCTCGTATTTATACAATGAATTCCGCTGAATGATAATATTCTAACATCTTTACTGTCGTTTCTTAAAATCTCTTCATTCGTTTTTTCATTTCGCCAACCGTTGAGAGACATATCTTTTTTATTAAAAAGTAATTTTCGGGAACTTTCTCTATTAGAAACTGCTAAAGTTACAATATTTTTTGATTTCAAATGAAAATTTATGAAATCAGAAATATTGAGTTGGGTCAAAATATCAGCATTCATGATGAGAATATTTTCATCTTGCTTTAAGAATTTTTTAGCGAAAACCAAAGCACCACCAGTTTCTAAAAGTTCTTGGTGTTCATTAGAGATTTGAATATTAGCTCCGAAATTTTTATTTTTTGCTAAAAAATCAAGAATTTGCTCCCCAAAATGATGAATATTAATAATAAAATCATTAATTCCAAATGATTGCAAATACTTAATGTTCCTTTCTAATAAAGGAATGTTATTCACTTGGGCTAAAGCTTTTGGGTGATGATTGGTAAAGGGTTTTAGGCGAGTGCCTTTCCCTGCTGCGAAAATAAAAGCTTTCATTTAGGGTTAAGAGTTTAGTTGTGGCTGTTCATTGTGTGTAACGCTTATATTAACATTATTACCATATTTTTCTTGTAAAAACTGTCCAATCTTAATGGCAGAATATACACTGCGGTGCTGTCCACCAGTGCAACCGAAAGAGATTTGCAGGTTTTCAAAATTTCTTGAAATGTAATTGTCAATAGAGATAGAAACTAAATTTTTAACCAGATCTAAAAATTCAGATATTTGGGTTTTTTGTTCTAAATATTCTTGGACATCTTTTTCGGCTCCTGTTTGGGCTTTATATTCGTTAATTCTCCCAGGGTTAAGAATACCTCTGCAATCAAAAACAAAGCCGCCGCCGTTATCAGAATTGTCCTTTGGGATACCGCCTTTTTTGTAAGAAAAACTATAAATATTGATGTTTAGCATTTTAAGAGTTATTTTCTGTGAAATTATGATTATATTCTGATAATTTTAGAATGATTTGGTAAAGCTCAGGATATTGTTTTTTTTCTTCCCAATTTTCAAAAAAGTTATAGATGTTTTTAATTCCTTGGTCTAAACTTTTCAAAAAATGAGATTTTTTTTGAACAATCCCACGAAATCCATACGCACCTAAAACCTGTAAAAAACGAATGAGTTGACAATAAGGAAGGCTTTTCCAAAGTTGATTTTGCTGTTTCTTATCCCAAAGCTGAATATAAAATTTTAACATTTCGCTCTTCCATTCTATGGGGAAATTCGCTTTGGCTTGATAAATAAAAGAAACCACATCATACATTGCAATTCCTTGCATTGCTGATTGATAATCAATGAAAAAAATATTGTTTTGTTCATTAATAATAATATTTCTGGCTTGAAAATCTCGGAGCATTAAAGTCTTCGGAGATAAATTTTCTATTTTTGAAATAATTTTTTTGAACTCTTTCAGAAGAGAACTTTTATGGTAAGGAATTTCTAAAATATCTACCAAAAAGTTTTTGAAATAGTATAGGTCATGAGTAATAGGCAGTTCGTCATAAACTTCATATTCATAACTTTTACTAAAATCTATTTGGTTTTGTGTTTTTTGTTGGAGATCAAAAAGTTTAATTAAAGTTTTTTTGACCAAAGTTTTTACATGCTCTGTGTGTCCTTCACGAGAAATGATTTCTGATAAAGTATTTTCACCTAAAAATTCTTGAATATAAATGGTTTTATTTTCGTTGATGGCTAATATTTTAGGGGTGTTGAGGTTTAGTTTAGCAAATTCATTGGAAAAATAAAAAAAAGCCTCATTTTCTCTAATATTTTCATTCTGAGTGATGATAAAGTTATGATTTTGAGTTGTTCCTATAAAGTTTATTCGCCCTGAACCACTTTGAGGCAAGGTTCTGAAATTATAAGTAGTCTCTCTGACGAATTTCTCAAAAAAGTTTTTTGCAATTATGTTGGACATATGATAAACCAAAAAGACAAAGATAAGGATTTTATGCTTAAATATCATGCCTATTTTATGGTAGAGTTTTTATAAAATGATTATTTTTGCCTAAAAAAAATAATATGAATAAAAAGAATGTAGCCGTAGTGATGGGTGGTTTTTCGGATGAATATAAAGTATCCTTAAAGAGTGGTCAACTTATTTTTGATGAATTGGATAGAGATTTATACAATGTTTATAAGGTGCATATTTTGAAGGAAGGTTGGTTTTTTATTGATGAAAAGGAAGGGAGAATAGCAATAGATAAATCTGGTTTTTCAGTAAAATTAAATGGGGAAATATTAAAATTTGATGTTTGTTTTAATACTATACATGGGACGCCAGGGGAGAATGGAATTTTACAAGCTTATTGGGATGCGGTAGGGCAGAGATATACAGGTTGTGGATTTTATCAAAGTGCTGTTACTTTCAATAAAAAAGATACTTTGGCGATACTTTCTAAGTACGGAGTACTATCTGCAAAAAGTGTTTATTTGCGAAAAGGAGATGAGATAGATGTAGAGAAAATTATAGATGAATTAGGGTTGCCATGTTTTGTAAAACCGAATCAATCAGGGTCAAGTTTAGGTATCTCCAAGGTAAAAGAAAAAGAAGAGTTTTTGGAAGCATTAGATAAAGCCTTTACAGAGGATGATGAGGTTTTGGTGGAAGAATTTTTAGAAGGAATGGAAGTTTCTGTAGGGGTGGTGGATTACCAAGGTGAACCGATAGTTTTAGGGATTACAGAAATTATAACAGAAAATGATTTCTTTGATTATGAAGCGAAGTATGAAGGGGCATCACAGGAGATTACCCCAGCAAGAATAGATGAAGAAACCCGAAAAAAAGTAGAAGAAATAGCGGTGAGAGCTTATCGTTCCTTGGGAATGAGTGGTTTTTCTCGTTCGGAATATATCATCGTGAAGGGAGTTCCTTATATGTTAGAAATGAATACTAATCCTGGTTTTTCTCCTACGAGTATCCTGCCACAACAAGCTAAAATTTATGGAATCTCTATCAAAGAGCTTTGTGGAAATGAAGTAGAAAAAGCTTTGAAAAAATAGGAAGAGAAATATTAAAGGGTATGAAAATAGCGGTTTTTCCTGGGTCCTTTGATCCAATTACTTTGGGACATTA
>CAUTLL010000034.1:0-8375 GCA_963539275.1 uncultured Flavobacteriaceae bacterium | reverse complement strand
AATATTACACCAATCTTCAGGACCGATATCAGAACTATCTAGAGGTGGCTCAAAAGAGTGAATATGAGTTTCGCAATCTAATAATTTTATTTCAGGTAGTTTATCAAAAATAAAATTAAAATTAAAGGGTTTTAGACTTCCAGTATTGTAGTCTTTTTCCATACCAATGGTACCTCCTGTGTAGATAATTAAAATTTTTCTTTTCACTCGTCAAAAGTAGAAAAACTTAAAAAGAAATACAAATGAATTTTCTTGAGGGTATAAAAAATAATTTCATAACTTTACCCCTATGATTACAAAAGAAACCATAGATAAAATATTTTCGGCTATTCGAGTAGAAGAAATTATAGGTGAGTATGTTCAGCTTAAAAGAACGGGAAGTAATTATAAGGGATTAAGCCCTTTTGTAGATGAAAAAACACCGAGTTTCGTGGTTTCTCCAAGTAAGCAGATTTGGAAAGATTTTTCTTCAGGAAAAGGAGGGACAGCCATTACTTTTTTGATGGAAATAGAGGGGTTTTCTTATCCTGAAGCACTTCGGTATGCTGCAAAAAAATATGGTATAGAAATAGAAGAAAATCTAAGGGAACTTACTGAAGAAGAGAGAAAAGCCCAAACGGATAAAGATTTACTTTATAAGATTCATGAAGTGGCAAATCATTTTTTTCAGGAGCAACTTTATGATACGGAAGAGGGACAATTGATAGGCTGGGCGTATTTTAAGGAGAGGGAATTAAATCCAGAGATTATTAAAAAATTTCAGTTGGGTTATTCGCCTCAAAAATTTAATGCTTTTTCTCAATATGCTTTGAACAAAGGATATAGTAAGGAGATTTTAGAGAAATCAGGATTGTCTATTTTTTCTGAAAGAAATCCTGAAGGCATTGATAGATTCCGAGAAAGGGTTATTTTTCCAATTCAAAGTTTTTCAGGAAGAGTTTTAGGTTTTGGGGGTAGAATTTTAAAATCTAATGAAAAATCAGCCAAATATCTAAATTCTCCAGAGACAGAAATTTATCATAAATCTCAAGTTCTATATGGATTAGCACAATCAAAACAGGCAATTTCTAAAGAAAATTATTGTCTTTTGGTGGAGGGATATATGGATGTGATTTCTTTACATCAGAATGGCATAGAAAATGTAGTGGCAAGCTCTGGAACGGCATTGACTAAGGAGCAAATTAAGTTGATAAAAAGACTTACGGAGAATGTTACGATTTTGTTTGATGGCGATGCAGCAGGAATTAAGGCGAGTTTCAGAAGTATTGATATGCTTCTCTCTGAGGAGATGAATATTCGGGTTTTACTTTTTCCAGAGGGACATGATCCAGATAGTTTTTCTCGTAGCCATTCGATGGAATATGTTAAAAATTTTATTAGGGACAATTCAAAGGATTTTATTGATTTTAAGGCTGAAATTTTATTAAAAGATGCAGAAAATGACCCGATAAAAAAGGCGGAAGCAGTTCGTGATATAGTGAAATCCGTGGCTCATGTGAGTAATGGGTTGAAGCAAGAAGTTTATTTGAAGCAGGTTGCCTCGCAATTTGGATTGACAGAGAGAAATCTTTTTGATGAATTACAAAATCAAAAGCAGGTTTTAAGTGGGCAAAATCAGCCTAAACCGAAGATAAAAATAGTTCAGTCTATACCACAAGAGGTTTGGGATAAAAAAATAAATCCACTTTTAGTTTTGGAAGAAAAATTAGTGGAGTATCTTTTGAAATATGGAAATAGGGTTTTGGAGCGAAGGAATGAGAAGAATGAGATTTATGAAACTACTGTAGCAGAGGAGATAATTCATTATTTTTCAGAAGATGATTATGTGGTACAATCGGTAATTAATCAAAAAATTATAGATGAGATTAAGAAAGGATTTGAGCAAAATGAGATTCGTTCAGGGAATTTCTTTTTCGGACTTTTAGATGAAAATATATCGGGAAAGGTAGCTGATGCATTGGTGGAAAATTATGAAATAAGTAATTGGCGACAATATAATATATTCGTCACAAAGGAAGAAGATTTATTGGAGAAAATAGTGCAAGATGTTATTATTCGTCATAAGAGAGAATATGTTATGAAAATGATGAGAGAGCTTAAAAATAACTTAGATACAGCAAATGATAAGGTAGAAATTTATCAAAAAATTATCAAACTTAATGAATTGAAAAATCAAATAGATGAAAAACTTTTCCGAGTTTTATGACAGAATGTCTATTTCTATTGAAAGGAATAGAATTTGATAGAGTAATGTAATTAGTTAAATTAGAAAAATATAGAAATGGATATAAAAAAAGAATTTAGAGATTTTTCTGTAAAACATTTGGGGAATAATGGTTTAGTTACAGAGCAATATATGGGAATATTTAATCCTATGAATTTAACGCCATATATCACTGAAGAAAGAAGGCTGAATGTGGCTCAGATGGATGTTTTTTCAAGGTTGATGATGGATAGAATTATCTTTTTAGGGACAGGGATAGATGACCAAGTGGCTAATATTGTAACGGCTCAATTATTATTCTTAGAAAGTGCAGATCCTAATAAGGATATTCAGATTTATATCAATTCCCCTGGGGGAAGCGTCTATGCAGGGTTAGGAATTTATGATACAATGCAAATCATTAAGCCAGATGTAGCGACTATTTGTACAGGAATGGCAGCATCTATGGGAGCGGTACTTTTAGTAGCAGGTGAGAAAGGTAAGCGTTCTGCCTTGAAGCATTCTCGTGTAATGATTCATCAGCCAAGTGGTGGAGCACAAGGGGTTGCAAGTGATATGGAGATTAATTTGCGAGAAATGTTGAAGCTTAAAAAAGAGCTTTATGATATCATTTCTTCTCATTCTGGGCAAACTTATGAATGGGTAGAAAAAGCATCAGATAGGGATTATTGGATGACTTCTCATGAGGCAAAAGGTTTTGGAATGGTAGATGAGGTTTTGGAGAAAAAATAATAGATAATTTTTTACTATAAAACTACAGATTATGAATTTGTAGTTTTCTTTTTTGAAAAAAAATGCCTTTTTGTCATACTTTTTTATTGGCAAAATATTTGAGTACAATAAAGTAATAAATTTAATGAAAATGGAAGAAAATAAAGATTTACACGAAGAAAAAAATATTTCCCAGGAGGAACAAAATACTCATGTAGAAAATCAAGATACGGAAAATTTGACTGAGGAATTATCGTTAGAAGAGCAATTAGCACAGCAAAAAGATCAATACATTCGTCTCTATGCTGAGTTTGAAAATTATAAAAGAAGAACTCAAAAGGAGAAATTGGATTTTGCTCAATATGCTAACCGTAATATGATGACCTCTATGCTCACTATTTTAGATGATTTTGAAAGAGCTTTGAAAGAAATTTCTAAATCTGGCGATAGTGAAAATCTTAAAGGTATAGAATTGATTTACAATAAGTTCAAAAATACATTGATAGAAAAAGGATTAAAATCAGTAGAGGTAAAAGCAGGAGATGATTTTAATGTTGATTTTCATGAGGCGATTACACAAATACCCGCTCCATCGGATGAATTGAAGGGGAAAATCGTGGATGTGGTAGAAACAGGATATCAGCTTCATGATAAGGTGATTCGTTTTGCAAAAGTAGTGATAGGAAACTAAAATTATAACTATTGATTTTTGTTCTTAATCATTAATAAATTATCATTTTTATGTCAAAAAGAGATTATTATGAAGTATTGGGGGTTTCTAAATCCGCAAGTGCTGATGAAATAAAAAAAGCCTATCGAAAGTTAGCAATAAAATACCATCCTGATAAAAACCCAGGAGATAAGGGTGCTGAAGAAAAATTTAAGGAAGCTGCCGAAGCCTATGAGGTTCTCAGTGATGAGAATAAGAAAGCAAGGTACGACCAGTTTGGACACGCAGGAATGGGGGGATCTGCAGGCGGTGGTTATGGAGGTATGAATATGGAGGATATTTTCTCTCAGTTTGGGGATATTTTTGGAAGTGGATTTGGTGGTTTCGGTGGATTTGGCGGTGGAAGACCTCAACAGGTGAGAGGTTCTAATCTTAGAGTTCGTATAAAATTGACTTTAGAGGAGATTTTTAATGGAGCTCAAAAGACCTTGAAGGTCAAAAGAATGAAGTTAGCAGAAGGAGTTACTTCTAAAACTTGTCCTACATGTAATGGGAGAGGAGTTCAGATGAAGGTGATGAATACTGTTTTTGGGCAAATGCAGACGCAGGCTACTTGTGATAGATGTCAAGGTTTAGGGAAAGTAGCTGATAAAATTCCAGCAGGTGCTGATGCACAAGGGCTTATCCGAACAGAGGAAGAGGTGAGTATTAAAATTCCAGCAGGTGCGAGAGATGGTATTCAGTTAAGTGTCCGAGGAAAAGGAAACGATGCTCCTTTTGGAGGAGTGCCAGGGGATTTACTCGTGGTAATAGAAGAAGAAGAAGATAAAAACATAAAGAGAGAAGGAGATAATTTGCATCAAGACCTATATATTTCCTTTGCAGAGGCAGCATTGGGTTGTTCAAAAGAAATTCCAATGGTGAGTGGGAAAGTTAAGGTTAAAATAGATGCAGGAACTCAATCAGGAAAGATTCTTCGTCTTGCAGGAAAAGGTTTGCAAAGTTTAGATAGTTATCATAAAGGAGATATGTTTGTGCATATTAATGTCTGGACGCCACAATCTCTCACAGAAGAACAACGCAAGTTCTTTGAAAGCCAACTGAATTCTGGTGATATGAAAGCAGAGCCGACAGGAAAAGAAAAGTCATTCTTTGATAGAGTTAGAGATATGTTTAACTAAATAAAAAAGGCAGTCAAATGAAATGATTGCCTTTTTTGTTTTATGATGTTTTATTCTTGAAATATTTGAAATCTTGTCTAAATTTAATTGATGATAAAAAGATATAGAAAGTTAAGATATTTTGGCAAAAAATAAGAATTATAAATATAAACATAGAAGGTATGGCGTATTCGGGGTCTATGTTGAGTCTTATATGAAAACTTGAGATAAGTGTAAATCCTCCAATGATTATAGGACTAAATAAATCTTCAGAACTAATGATTTTCTTTCTAAAAGGAATACCCCGCCATATGATAGTCATAGAAATAATAGGCAACACTATTATGAAACAAGTATAATAGTGATAAAATTTTATAAAATGATTATGATTTAGAAGAAACATTATTCCTAAAATAAATAGACATAAAATAACAGAAAAGCCTAATGATTTTTTTAGAATAATATTGCGTATAGAAGATATTTTTCGTTTTTGAATAATAGGAATTTGATAAAATCCAGAAATCCATGTATTTTCAAGGTTTTTTGACCAAATATTTTGAGTTTCATTAAAGGCTTCTTCAAAAGTTTTTCCTTTACTTATAAGATGATTTATATGATTGGTAAAATGCTCAGATATCTCTACTATGGTATCTTCAGACAGATTTTTCGTTTGTAAATATTGTATAATTTGTTTTTGTTGTTCTTTAGAAATACTTTTCATCGGTTGAAAAATTTGTTCTCTAAATATAAGCATAAAGTTTTTCTTGTACAATATTAGATTAAAAAAAAATAAAGTAATTTATAAAAAAACACATTTTTTATTCTTAAATTTTCACTATTTTTACCTAATGAATTTTGAGAGAATTATATTGGGTATTGACCCAGGGACTACGGTGATGGGGTTTGGGATTATTTCTGTAAAAGGAAATAAAATGGAGCTTCATTCCATACACGAGCTTGTTCTAAAAAAATACTCTAATCATGAGACGAAGCTTAAATATATTTTTGAAAAAACTTTAGCTTTGATAGATGAATGTCATCCAGATGAGGTTGCTTTAGAGGCTCCTTTTTTTGGTAAAAATGTGCAGAGTATGTTGAAGTTAGGAAGAGCTCAAGGAGTAGCGATGGCAGCAAGTCTTTACCGAGATGTTCCCATTACAGAATATTCTCCGAAAAAAGTGAAAATGGCGATTACAGGAAACGGAAATGCAAGTAAAGAGCAAGTAGCGGGAATGTTGAAGAATTTGTTGTCTCTTAAAGAATTTCCGACTAAATATTTAGATGCATCTGATGGTTTAGCCGTGGCGGTGTGCCATCATTTTAATTCAGGGAAGATAGGAAAAGAAAAATCTTATTCAGGTTGGGATAGTTTTATTAAACAAAATCCTGATAGAGTGAAATAGTCAAATTAAGAAAAATGAAAAAAAATAAAATTATAGCGGTAATTCCAGCTCGTTATCAAGCGAGTAGATTTCCTGCAAAGTTGATGCAAATGTTAGGAGATAAAACGGTAATTATGACAACTTACCAGAATGTGGTAGAAACAGGATTATTTGATGAGGTTTTTGTCGCTACAGATTCTGAAATTATTTTTGATGAAATTACCAAAAATGAAGGAAAAGCGGTAATGACAGGTCAGCATGAAACGGGGAGCGACCGCATTGCGGAAGCAGTAGAGGATATTGATTGTGATATTGTAGTCAATGTGCAGGGAGATGAACCTTTTCTAAAAACTGAGCCATTGAGACAGTTAATAGAAGTGTTTGATAATGATGGAAATGAGGAAATATCTTTGGCTTCGTTAAAAATAAAACTCACCGAGCAGGAAGATATAGAAAGTCCTAATAATGTGAAAGTAATTACAGACAAAGAGGGATTTGCATTGTATTTTAGTCGTTCAGTGATTCCTTATCCAAGGAATAGAGAAAGCGTGGAATATTTTAAGCATATTGGAGTTTATGCTTTTCGGAAAAATGCGTTGCTGAAGTTTGCCCAATTAGAAATGAAACCTTTGGAAATTGCGGAAAAAATAGAGTGTCTTCGTTATTTGGAATACGGAATGAAAATCAAAATGATAGAAACGGATTTTGTAGGTGTGGGGATAGATGTTCCAGAAGATTTAGAGAAAGCAAGGTTGATTTTAGAAAAAGAAAAGTCAAGATAAAATCTTGACTTTTTTATTTATAAATATTTTTTTCTTCATCATAAATAGGACTTTCTACGGAAAGGAAATTCAAAACACTATGAAAAACATGTCCTTGTGATACATTTTTAAGTGGTTTTAATTTTCTTGAACCATCGGTCCAAACTATAAACGGAATTTCAAATTGTTCTTTGGGGGCAATGCTCATAGGAAGACCGTGCATGTATAGATTTTTTTCACCGAGAGATTCTCCATGGTCAGAAACGAATAGCATTGTTTTTTGGTAATTTTTCAGCGATTTCAAATTTTCAATGACTTTGTGTAAAATATAATCAGTATAAACAATGGTGTTATCATAAGCATTAATAAGTTCTTCTGAGCTACATTTTGAAAGTTCTACACTAGTGCATACGGGTTTGAAAATTTCAAATTGTGAAGGATATTTAAGATTATAATTAGGTCCATGGCTAGTTCCCAAATGCAAGACAATCAATATTTTATTTTTTTTACTAGATAAAATCTGCTCTTTTAGACCTGTTAAAATGGCTCCATCATAAGGACAGTCTTCTCCTTCACAATCTTTTCTTAGCTCATCACCTTGTATGTATTTTTCTATGTGAAGAGGTGGTTCGCCATCATTTGTTGTTCGCCATATAACTTCTACATCATTGCGATAAAGATAGTTAGGTAATATTTCATATAAATCATTGGTGTTTTTATGCTCTAAAATGCATTTTACGCCAGCGGTGGTATAAGTAGCACAAGATTGAGCATTAAAATGAAATAAATTTTCCGTTTTATAAAGAAGAGGATTGGTGTTTTTTTATATCCGTAGAGAGAAAAATTTTGGCTTCTCGCAGATTCTCCAATGACTAAAACTACGACTGATTTTTCTTGATTTTTAATTTTTGCATCAGGAAGTAATATTTCTTTTCGGTTTTGTTTGTATTTATTGATATACAACAAGGAAGTATTTACAGAATAAGACCAAGGCATTGCCAAACCGCCCAATTGTTTAGAATATTTATCAATCCAAAGCCAATTATTCGCATTGATAAAAGCAATAATGACAATTGCCAATAATGTAAGAAAAAGTGTGGTAAAATAGTTTTTGATTTTAGTCTTGATGATTTTTGATTTGAAAATAAAAATAGACGGAAATATTCCTAAAAAAAGAATATATAAGATAAGTTTCCATGAAAAAAAACTAGCAGATTCTTCATAGTTGGTATTCAGTACATTACTTACCATTCCTTGGTCTATAATAACTCCATAAGTATTGATGAAATATACCGCAATAGAATTGATGATAAAGGTAATGGAAAGTAATATTTTACTAATTTTTCTAGAAATACCGAAAAAAAGATAAAAAGTAAAAGCATTGGCAATTATCATTAAAATCACTAAACTTAAAATTGCTAAAATTCCATTAAAACTTTGATAATCAATGTTCTCAAATACAAAGAT
>CAUTLL010000033.1:0-8680 GCA_963539275.1 uncultured Flavobacteriaceae bacterium | reverse complement strand
GCTCACATTATTGTATTCTGTTCGGATAAAAGGGTTTTGACGAAATTAAATCTACTTTGGGGAGTGAGTGCATTTTATTATAATATGCAAAAATCTACCGATGAAACTGTAATTCAAGTGAATATGTTAGCTCATAATTATGGTTTTGTACAGCAAGGAGATTATGTTGTTAATCTTAATGCGATGCCTGTGTATGAAAGTGGAAAAACCAATACATTGAGATTATCTACAATTTAATATAAAAATAAAGTTAAATATAAATTAAGGCAAAAGCTGAAATAAAAAATTTTTAAATTATGTATCCAGAAGAATTAGTATTACCAATGAAAGCAGAACTTACAGAAAATGGTTTTGCTGATTTGACGACACCAGAGCAAGTAAAAGAAGCATTAAAACAATCAGGTACTACCCTATTCGTTATTAATTCTGTGTGTGGTTGCTCAGCAGGAGCAGCGAGACCAGGAGTACTTTATTCTCTTACAGGAGAGAAAAAACCAGATCATTTAGTAACCTCTTTTGCAGGATTTGATAAAGAGGCTGTTGCAGAAGCGAGAAAGCTTATGGCTCCATTCCCGCCATCTTCTCCTTGTGTAGCATTATTTAAAGATGGGGAATTAGTGCATATGGTAGAGCGTCATCATATAGAGGGAAGCTCTGCACAGATGATTGCTTCTAATTTGCAAGCCGCATATGAAGAGTTTTGTTAATTTTAGAATTAAATCATAATAAAAAATCTGTAGAAATTTTCTGCGGATTTTTTTATGTTTATAAAAATGAAAATTTATTACCTTTGTAGGTATGGGATTTAATTCAGTTTTAAATAAGGTTTTTAATTTCTTTATTCTGAAGAGAATGAAAGGAATACATTACTTTATGAACCACCCTTTTGAGGTGCAAAATAAGGTTCTTTTTTCTTTTTTAAGACAAGCTAAGGATACAGAATATGGAAGATTAAATAATTTTGGAGAAATTAAAACTTATAAGGATTTTAGTCAAAAAGTGCCTATTGTAGCGTATGAAGATTTTGAACCGTTTATAGAAAAAGCTCGTAAGGGGCAAGAAAATGTGATTTGGAAGGGGAAAATTAAGCATTTTGCTAAATCTTCTGGAACTACCAATGCTAAAAGTAAATTTATACCAATTTCTGATGAAAGCCTTCAAAATTGCCATTATAAGGCAGGAAAAGACCTTATTGCGATTTATATTAATAATCACAGAGATAGTAATTTATTCAAATTCAAAAATTTGAGGCTGGGCGGAAGTGCAGAACTTTATGAAAGTTTTGGAACGAAATTTGGGGATTTATCAGCGATTTTAATAGAAAATTTGCCTTTTTGGGTAGAAAGGACGACCGTGCCGAGTAAAAAAACTTCTCTCATGTCTGAATGGGAAACGAAATTAAAAGCCATCATTTCTGAAGTAAGACAAGAAAATATAGGAAGTATCACGGGAGTTCCCAGTTGGATGATGGTTCTACTTCAAAGAATATTAAAAGAAACAGGAAAGAAGAATATCAGTGAAATTTATCCTAATTTAGAGGTGTTTTTTCATGGAGGGATTAGCTTTATTCCTTACAAAGAACAATATAAACAACTGATAGGAAAGGATATAAGATATTATGAAATTTATAATGCTTCGGAAGGTTTTTTTGGAATACAAGACCGCTTTGGTAGTGATGAGATGCTTTTGATGTTGGATTATGGAATATTTTATGAATTTATTCCTATGGAAGTTTTTGGGGCAGAAAATGCAAGGGCTATTCCGCTGGAAGAGGTAGAGTTAAATAAAAATTATGCGGTAGTGATTACCACTAATGGGGGTTTGTGGAGATATCTTATAGGGGACACTATTAAATTTACCAGTTTGAAACCTTTTCGTTTTAAGATTTCTGGGAGAACGAAACATTATATCAATGCTTTTGGTGAGGAATTGATGATAGATAATGTGGAGACTGCTTTATCCAAAGCATGTCAAGAAACGAAAGCTAAAATTTTAGATTATACAGGTGCTCCTATTTATATGAAAGAAGGAGAATCTGGAGCTCATGAGTGGGTGATAGAGTTTTCATCTGAACCTGATAATTTTGAAAATTTTAGTCAGATTTTTGATGATGTATTAAAGAGTTTAAATTCTGATTACGAAGCCAAAAGATATAATAATATAACTCTGAAACCGCCTGTAATCCATAAAGCCAAACCGAATCTTTTTTATGATTGGATGGCTTTTCGTGGGAAATTAGGTGGACAAAATAAAGTCCCAAGATTGAGTAATGATAGACAATATATAGAGCCTTTATTGGAAAAGAATAGATAAAAATTCCCCTTATTTTAAGGGGAATTTTCTTTATCATTTACTTAATTTAGCTAAAATATAATACAAACCTAAATTTAATAAAAAACCTACAATAAAAATATAGAGATTAATATTTACATAAGTTGTATTATAGGTTTTTGCTAACTCTTGTAATAAATCTACACATTTTACAAAATTAGTATGAGTCCCATTAGATAAAGGGAATATCTCTAAAATTTTATAAAATATATAACAATTCACACCTATTAAAGGGGTTATGATAAGTCTCTTATAACTTTTAGCTCTTAATAGTAAATATAAACCATATAAAATAGGTAAAGAACCTTGTAAATAGAGATTTATATAAACAGAAACAGTTTCATAATCACTATTAAATAAAAGAGCTATGAAGTATAAAAAAGCAGTACAAAGCCCAAAAATAATATTGGGAAGAGTTAGGTTATTTAAGATTTGTTCTATCTCCAGTTGGTATCAATATTTAATATTATTCTGCTTTTTTAAGGATTCAAAATTTCAAAGTCATCTGAAATATCAAAATCAATTTCTTTTTCTTCTTTATCGGGAGCTTCTTTAATTTGAATATCCTCACTATCCTCTATTATTCTTTTTGAAGAAATTAAAGGTTTTTTGGGTTGAGATGATTTAGTTGGCATAGATTTTTCTTCTAAATCACTTTTTAGATAAGTTAAAATTTCTTTGGCTTTTGCCCCTTCTGCTGTTTTTTCATAATTAAAAACAATCTGTTGAAGTTGTAAAATCATGACCTCTTTCCCTGCTGTTTTTCCTGTAATAAATGCATTAAGTAGCTCAAATTTAGGAATTAAAGCATCTTGTGGATATTGTTCTATAGTTTTGATAATTAATTCTCTAGCATCATCAAATTTTTCTTCTGTGAAGAATTCATAAGCTTTTTGATAAATATCTCTCACTGAATCTTCCGTTTGAGTGAAATTATTTTTCTTTGGATTTTTCACAAATTCAGCATAAGGCGTATAAGGAAAATTCTGTAAAATAAGATTTTTTGCACGCTCTGCCTTTGTATGATTTTTTTCATAATTCATAGAAAAAATAGAGTATAAAGCCTGTAATTTCACCTCATCTTCAGGGTTTTGTTCTACCAAATTAAATAGTGTTTCTGTGGCTTTTGGTGTATTTTGGAAATAGTTTTCATACATTCTTCCCAAGCCAAGACTTGCCGTATCTCTGTCTTTTTTCAAAGCCAAGATTTCTTCTTTGTTAGTAGGAATTTTTTCGGTGTAATAAGCAATTTCAAACCTTCTGGGATTGGCTAAATTATCTCTTTCCAGAGTTTTGTTTTCCACTTCTCGTGTTGTAATATTTTCGTTAAATGAAATTCTCCAATTGTCATTCAAGCTTCTATTTCCCCATATTTTTTTGAATTCTTTACTCCCTTTTGCAATAGTTTCTAAATTAGAAAAATAGAATTTATTAGATTTTTGAGATTGAGAAGTAAAATTATCAGTAAATGAAGTGAATGCTATATTTGAATAATCAATAGTTTTATTTTTCTTATTTTTTTCCTGTTCAGTGATGAGTTGTTTAGTTTCTTTTTCCTTTAATTCATTGATATATTTTTGAAAGAATTCTATTCGCTGAGGTTCAGTCATTTGGGTTAGTGCTAAAATACTATCATTCTTCTTGATCAAATAATAATTTTTAGAAAAATTCTTGATATTTGAGGATAATTCTTCTATTTTTTGGCGAGTATTTTTATGTTCTATCACCACCAAAGCACTATCATAGTAAGCCCCAGCACGGATGTATTCTTCCTTGTCAAAGTGATATTTTCCGATTTCAAAATAAGCCAAACCGCGGATATTGTTATCAGAAACATTTTCTTTGATGGATTTTTGGAAAAAATCTTGTGCTTCTTTTTCTTGTCCAGCAAGATTAGCCATAATACCGAGAGCATAATAAAACTCATTTTTTCGGTCGGTATAAACCCTTTTTTTACTGATTTTTTCTAAATATTTTTTAGCTTCCTCATAGTTATCATTGATGCCAAAGGTTTTGGCAATTTCTATTTGAGATTTTACCTCAAATTCAAAATCATTACTGTATTTATAAGCCGTTACAAAACTCTCTCTCGCCTCTTCTTTTTTTTCCAATTCAGATAAAATTTGACCTCTTAGAAAAGCAATTCTACTGCGAGTCTCTCGGTTTTTATTAAGAATCATTGCTAAATCTAATTGTTCCACAGCTTCTTCTTTTTTATTAGAATAGAGCAAATTTTCGGCATGATAGATACTTAATAATTTTTGGTATTCTTTTTTAAGATTTTTATCTCGTTCTAAGCTTAAAAATATATCTTCGGCACGGATATGATTTTTAAGTTTGGTATAAATGAGCCCTTCGTAGATTTTTACTAAAGGCAGTCTTTTATCATTCGGCATAGTAAAATAAATCTGCCCCAAAGCATCTAACGCCTCAAATAATTTCCCTTGATAAATTCGGGATTTTGCTAAAAGAATATAGGCATTAAAAATCTCTTTATTTTTTTCTATTCTATTGAAAATCATGGAATTATTTTCAATGACTTTCAAGGCTTTTTCTTCTGCTCTTTGGAATGTAGAAATTGTATTTTGTTGATTTTGATTATTTTCTCCTCCGAAGAATTGTGATGCCATTAGGGAGATGGTTTCATCTTCTGTGGTTAAAGAATTTTGTGGAAATATTTCTATATATCCATCATAAAAATTGTCTTTGTGTTCTTTTTTTTTGGCTTTAAGCTCTGATTTTAATGCTTCGTTTCCGTGAAATAAGGTATTATAATAGGCGGTAAAGTTTTGGTATGTTCTATTGACAAAGGCATCTTTTTTGGTAGAACATGCAACAAAAACCATAAGAGAGGTAAGAAGGAGAATATTTTTTTTCATTTGTTTTGAAAGCTCTGATTAAATATTTAGGGCTAAATTAGTTAATTTTATTCATTTCTAAAAGTTCATAGACTATTGCTGTGGGAAGCCCCATAATGGTGTAAAAATTCCCATCAATTTTAGAAATTTTTGCCATACCGAGCCATTCTTGTATGCCGTAAGCCCCAGCCTTGTCAGTAGGGTTGAAATTTTTGATATAAAAATCTATTTCTTCTGGGCTGATGGTTAAAAAATCCACATGAGCTACATCTATCTTAGTGATGATTTTTTCAGAAGTTTTTAGTGTTATTGATGTATAGACTTGGTGAGTTTTTCCAGAGAGTAAAGAGAGCATTTCTTTGGCTTCTAGCTGTGTTTTAGGTTTTCCTAGAATTTGTTCTTCAAAGATTACAATGGTATCTGCCGTGAGAAGAATCTCATCATTTTCCAAATTGCGAAAGGCTTTTGCCTTTAATTCGGAGAGAAAAGAAGCTACTTCATGAGTGGGAATATTTTTAGGATAAATCTCTTCACAATCAATATGAACTATTTCAAAATCATAGCCTAATGAGGCTAATAATTCTTTTCTTCTTGGGGACTGAGAGCCTAAATATAATTTCATTTTTTAAAATACTTTATACGGATTTTGTTTCATCTTCTGTCCATTTTCCTTGTACTTTCATTACTTGTTCTATCACATCGCGGACACAGCCTTTACCGCCATGAATGGGAGAAATATAATCCGCAATTTCCTTGATTTCTGGCACGGCATTGATAGGGCAAGTTCCTATTCCTGAAAGTTTTATCATTTCATAATCTGGGACATCATCTCCCATGGTTAGAATTTCTTCATTTTTTAAGTTATACTTTGCCTTAAAATCTTCAAAATCTTCTAATTTGTAACTTGATTTTGGGTAATAATCCGTAATGCCTAAATAGTTCAGTCTTTGTTTTACCATAGGGTCATTTCCTCCTGTAATACAGCTGATAAAATAGCCGTTTTTGATGGCTTTGGTTACGGCATATCCATCAAGGACATTCATGGTTCTGCTCATGCTTCCGTCAGGCATTAGGACAATGCTTCCATCGGTAAAAACGCCATCTACATCAAAGACGAAGGCTTTTATATTTTTAAGATTTTCTTTATAGCTCATACATTTTTTTTATGGATTGGTTGATGGTTTCATATATTTTTATTTGTTCTTCGTCGGTAAGGAGTTCTCGGTGAAGTTTTAGGATTTTTTTATCATTTCTCACGGCTGGACCCGTTTGGGCTTGTTTCGGTGGGAGATGATGAATTTTATCCATGGTCTCTTCTATCAATGGGAGAAAATACTCAAAAGGAATATCTTGACTATCTGTAATTTCTTTGGCTCTTGCCCAGAGATGATTCACGAAATTACATGCAAAAACAGCGGTAAGGTGGATATATTTTCTTTTTTCATCATCTACCAGCATTACATTTTTAGAGATTTTTAAGGCTAAATTCTTCAAAATTTCTTTATCATCCTCGTTATCTGCATCAATGAAAAAAGGGATTTGGGAATAATCTAACTTCTTCTCTTTGGAGAAAGTCTGCAAGGGATAAAAACTTGCTTTGCGGTAGTTGCCGATAAGAGTATTTTTACTTGTAGAGCCAGAGGTATGGGCTACAAGGCTATTTTCATCGGTGATGAGTGTAGAAACCTCACTGATGGCATCATCTTTCACGGCGATAATGTATAGGTCAGATTTTTCTAAAAACTCCGTAGAATAAGGGGTTTTTAATTCTTCCGAAATATTATAAAGAGCCTTTTCATTTCTGCCAAAAATTTGGGAGATTTTTATGCCTCGTTCTGTGAATGCTTTGGCGAGATGATAGGCGACATTTCCTGAACCGATGATGGTGATTTTCATAGGGCAAAAGTAATAAATTTAGATTTATAAAAAGGAGATAAATTTTTAACAAAAATTAAGAAAATATTTTGAGAGTGAATTAAAATATATTACCTTTGCCTATAATAATATAATTGGTAAAAAATAATAGTTTTTATGATAATTACCCCCCCCCCTATACGGATTTTATTGCATATTTTGTAACAAAAATATATTTTTATTGAATTTAATATAACCTTAGAATAATAAGACGATTGTTATTCTAAGGTTTTTGTTTTAATAATATGGAAAATATATATAAAGGATGGATAGCAGAATTATAAAAATAGGATTAGCAATATTGCTATTCTTGTGTTTGTGGAAAATGCCATATGGATATTACCAAATGGTGAGAGTGGTGTCTATGGTAGCGTTTGGGATATTGGCTCTATCAGCGAAGGAAGATAAAGAGCGATGGATTTACATTGTTTTATGTTTGCTATTTCAGCCTTTTATAAAGGTAGCTCTTGGGAGGGTGCTATGGAATGTAGTAGATGTGGTGGTCGCAATAGGATTGTTAATTAGTATAAAATCAGATAAGAAATGAGAAAGTTAGTTTTATTAGCAGTTTGTTCTTTGATGTTATTTTCTTGTGGAAAAACAAAGGAAGAAGAATTAGAAGAGGAGGTTTATCGTTTAGAAGCAGAAAAAGAAGAATTGGAGGCAGAAAAAGAAGAATTAGAAGCAGAAAAAGAAGAATTAGAAGCAGAAATTGAAGAATTATAATCAAAGTAGATAATCATAAAAAACAACAATCATGGCATTTGAAAATTTAATTCAATTAAGTTTCACCGCAGAGGAGTTGAAGAAAATAGATGACTCACTGGCGGAGATAGAGAAAGTTTTGAAGGGGAAGACGCATAACCTTACCCCAGAAGAACGCAAACAATACGGAAGCATTGCCGAGCAGAATAAGCTCTTCGTGAATAAAGCTAAACTCTACATGGAGCAGTATCCTGACTATGTGCCGAGATACCTTGACAAGGCAGAGTTTGACAAAGACTACACTGCCAGAGAGGTCTTGGAGAGCCGTATGGTAAGGCTAAAAGGTATCACCGAGCAGGTGGAGGATACTAAAAAACTATTGGATTTTGATAACTACCAAGCGGCGTTGAGTTTCTACCGAAGCATTAAGGTGCTGAGTGAGGAGGATTTACCAGGGACTACGAATATCGTGCAAGATTTGAAACAGTTTTTCCCTCGTAGTGTAAAAGTAAAGAAAGAAAACCCTAATGAAACGCCAGAAAAACCAAGCGTTTAGCTAAAAAATACAAGTATTTAGGTCTTTGATAGGAGTGTTTAGGTAAAAAGGTGAAAATATTAGGTTTTTGTTCAAAAAATATCAATAGAAAACCAAAAATTTTAGTTTATCGATCCAATCTTTATAGGTTCTGAACCTAAAATTTTCACTGATGAAGCCAAGCACTTCTATTTCTCACCGAAAAAGATGAATGTAGAACCTAAAAAAACAATTGAAATATGAAAAATATTCTAAAATTAAGTTTAGCATTATGTCTCCTGAGTGCTGGAGTTCAAAGTTGCACCGAAGCCAATGCTAAGCATCACCATGATGAAGC
>CAUTLL010000032.1:0-8786 GCA_963539275.1 uncultured Flavobacteriaceae bacterium | reverse complement strand
AAGTGGTATTTTCTTTCAAATCTTCATCCCATTGTATAAGAATATATTTATTAGCCAAAGTAGATGGCAAAATTTTCTTGATTTTTCTAATAGATGG
The DNA here is from genome assembly GCA_963539275.1 of uncultured Flavobacteriaceae bacterium. Lineage (GTDB taxonomy): Bacteria > Bacteroidota > Bacteroidia > Flavobacteriales > Weeksellaceae > JABCPE02. The sequence goes on along the minus strand of CAUTLL010000032.1, from coordinate 8,689 downwards.
GGAAATGATGAGGTTTTTACTAACATCTTTAAGGACAATATATTCATTAAAATCTAAGCGAAGTTCTCTTAATTTTGTAGAAACATTGGTGCGTATGGTATCTATATTTGCTCCCAAAAATATAGGTGCGATAGTGTCTTTACTACCTCCGTTAGGACTTCCTACTCTTGCACATGAGCCTAAAATTATAGATAAAAAACCGAAGAGGTAAATGTATTTTTTCATAGAACAAAAATAATATTTTTATTCCGAAAAATTTTCTAATTTGGTATTTTTTGTGCTGAGTATCTTTTCTATCTCAAAGGGAAATGGCTCAAAGAGACTTGATAAACTCATCGCAGAATAAATTTTACGAGAATATCTATTTCCAATGGCGATGATGGTTGTTTTAGAGTTTCTCATATGTACGAAAACCGTGTTGGAACCATGCCACCAGCCATTGTGAAAGGTTAATTTTTTACCATCATCAAAGATTTTCATTCTGAATCCTAAGCCGTAATTATTGATGCTTTTTTTCTCGTTGCTGTATGGTGTGAAAATTTTATCTATAAGCTCTTGAGATAAAAATTCTTTAGAAAATAAAGCTTTTGAAAAGTTAAATAAATCCCTTGGAGTGGTGTAAATATTTTTGTCTCCATAGATGAGGTCAAGGTTATTTAATGGATAAATATTACCATTTTGATAGAAAGATTGAGATGCTGTATTGATATCTTTTTCTTGAAAAATAAAAGAATTTTTCATGTTGAGGGGGTCAAAAATCATTTCTTGAATGGCTTGAGGGAATGGCTTCTTCGTGACTTTTTCAATAATGAGAGCAAGAAGTGCATAATTAGTATTGCAATACATAAACTCCGTGTTGGTTTCTTTTACCAAGGCAGGTTTATGTGTTATCATAAAATCTAAAATCTCTTGGTTGGTAATATAATTTTGTTGGGGAATAAATTTAGCTTGTTCTAAAAAATATTCATATTTTGGAAGTCCGCTTCGGTGAGAAAGCAGGTGAAAAACACTTACTTTTTCGTAAGGGAATTTAGGGAAAATATTAGTGATTTTTTGGTCTAGGTCTAATTTGTTATCTTCTACCAATTTTAGAATCGCCATAGCGGTAATGGGCTTACTGATAGAAGCAATGTGTAGAGCAGTATTTTCATTGATGGGCATCTGCTCATTTTCTCTCCCAAATCCTTGATATTTTTCTAGTAGAATTTCATCTTCATGAGCTACTAAAATTCCGCCACTTATGTTAGAGTCTCCCCAAAATTTTTCTTCATACTGATGAAGTAGCATTTTGATATGGTTTTTATTTGGTAATTCTTTTTTATTTTTATCAAAAATATTTTCCAAATCAATATTTCCAAAATTAGGCAAATCGGTTTGCTTTTTTTCTGTTTTAGAACAAGAAAATATTAGAAAAATAGAAAGAATTTTAATACCAAATTTTATTTTCATATGGTCAAATATTGAATTTTGCAAAAATGATAAAATTGTACAAAAATTTGTAAAAATTAGGTGTTAATCTTATGTTAAAAGCAATAATTTTTGATTCAAATATCTTTTTTATACATTTGCTTGATATTTTGAAAAGAGATGAATAATACTTTACCCATTACTAAAAATTTGATAGTCCTAAATGTGATTATATTTATATTATCAGAGTATTTAGTACCATCATTACAAGAAGATTTTGCAGGATATTTGCCTACTTCGCCACATTTTCATTTTTGGCAATTAATAACTCATATGTTCATGCATGGGAGTGTGATGCATTTGGTTTTTAATATGTTTACATTGTGGAATTTTGGGAATATTTTGGAGAGTACTTTGGGACAAAAAAAATATATTACGCTCTATTTTATTTCTGGGATTGGAGCTTTCATTTTATTTAATTTTTGGAACTATTATCAAGTTTATGAGTTGCATCAAGTTTTGATAAATGAAGGTTCGGATATTCGTGAGGTGTATCTCAATTCTGCAAAAGGAATGAGAGTGGTATTTCAAGAAACGGAAGCTGAAAATGCTTTGAGAAGTTATCTTAATACAAGAATGGTAGGGGCTTCTGGAGCAGTTTTTGGGGTGATTGCAGGTTTTGCAACTTTATTTCCCAATGCACAGATGTTTATGATGTTTATTCCTTTTCCGATTAAGGCTAAATATCTTGTTCCAATTGTGGTAGGTGTTTCTGTGTATTTGGGAATTCATCAGTTTGAGTGGGATAATGTGGCTCATTTTGCACATATTGGAGGAGCATTAGTGGGTTGGACTTTAGTTAAAAACTGGAATAAAAATAGGCATAGTATATATTAAAAAATGTTTATTGTTAGAACGGTTTTATCGGTGATACATCTTGGGGTAGTTTTTTTGCTTTTAGGGACTAGACTCAATGAGTATTTTCCGCCGAAATGGTTTGCGGGGATTAATCTCCTGTCTTTAGTATTTCCATTTTTATTATTTTTTTATTTTTTATTAACAATATATTGGCTGGTGTCTTTTCGTAAGAGAGGTTTTATTTTTTTATTGATAGGGATATTTTTTATGCCAATGATTCAGCGGTGGGTAAATTATTCTTCATTAGAGAAAGAAAATCCTAATCTCAAAGTAATGAGTTTTAACATTAAAGGCACATTAGAAAGAGATGAAAAAATAGAATTTTTGAATGGTCAAGAAGTAGATGTTTTGATGCTTCAAGAGTGTGGATTTGAAATGAGTGATAAGATGAAATTAAGTAATTTTAAGCATCAAGCTCATAGTGAAGTGGTGAGTATTTATTCTAAATTTCCAATTCATAGAAAAAATAAAATTCCTTTGTCGGATAATGGTTATGCCATATTTGCAGATATTAAAATTAAAGGTGAGATTTTTAGGTTTTTGAATGTATATTTAGAGTCTTTTAAGTTAGAAAAGGATATGGTGAAACCTTCTATGAGTACAGAAATTAATGAGATAAAAGCGAAGTCCTTAATTTTTCGTTTATTGCCAGTATTTAAGGTTCATCAGGAGCAAATAGAAGAAATTAGGAAATATATCAACTCTTCGCCGTATCCTGTAGTTTTGGCAGGAGATTTTAATGCTGTACCAAATTCTTACGAATATCATCATTTAGGCAAAAATCTTAATGATATTTTTTTTGAAGTAGGTGTAGGTAGTGCTACAAGTTTCCACGATTATAAATTCCCGTTAAGGATAGATTATATTTTTGCTTCATCAGAGATAAAAGCATTAAATTATAAGGTTAATCGTGAGGTTAATATTTCTGATCATTATCCTATCCTTGCTGATTTTTTGATAAAAAATAACTAAAGTGATTTTTAAGAAAAAATGGAAGATACATATTTACATAAAGGAAAGAGAAGGATTTTAGTTGAATATCTTCGAGAGAAAGTAGGGATAAAAGATGAGCGGGTTTTATCGGCGATAAATTCGGTGCCGAGGCATTTTTTTCTGGAAAGTATTTTTGAAGATTTTGCTTATGAAGATAGAGCTTTTTCAATAGCTTCAGGACAGACGATTTCTCATCCCTCTACGGTGGCAGAGCAGACAGAGTTATTACAAGTAGAAACAGGAGATAAAATTTTGGAGATAGGAACAGGAAGTGGCTATCAAACATCTGTTTTGGTAGCAATGAAGGCTGAAGTTTATACCATAGAGAGACAAAAAGAATTGTATGATTTTTCTCGTAATATTTTGAAAAAAATGAATCTAATCCCTAGAGTTCAAATCTTTAGTGATGGGTTTGTAGGAATGCCAAATTTTGCTCCGTTTGATAAAATTTTGGTTACTTGTGGAGCAGAAAAATTACCTATACAGTTATTAAGACAGCTTAAAGTAGGAGGAATAATGGTCATCCCCTTAGGGAATAATAGTGAGGAGCAGGTTTTAACGCGTTTTATAAAAATATCTGAAAAACAAGTAGAAAAAGAAGAGTTTGGATTGTATAAATTTGTGCCGATGCTGAACGATACTAATGAGTAGTATTTGAAATAAAAAAACACTTTGATTTTTTCAAAGTGCTTTTTATTTATTATGAAATCAAATTAACCTATTTCTGTGCCGTTTTCTATTTTGTCATCTGGCGTTACGAAAGATAATTTTCCGTCTGGTTTTGTGGTAAGTAGAAGCATTCCTTGGGATTCTATACCACGGATTTTTCTTGGGGCAAGGTTAAGTAAAATCATTACTTGTTTCCCAACGCATTCTTCTGGGGTGAAACTTTCTGCGATACCCGAAACCACCGTGCGGATATCCACGCCAGTATCCACTTTGAATTTTAATAATTTATCGGCTTTTTCAACTTTTTCAGCCTCTAAAATAGTAGCTGTTCTCAAATCTATTTTTGCAAAATCATCAAAACTTATTTGTTCCTTCATAGGATTAGCATTAGGGTTTGTCTTTTTATTATTTTGTTTTGTATTTTCTAATTTTTGAATTTGAGCTTCAATAACATCATCTTCTATTTTAGAGAAAAGAAAAGAGGCTTCATTAATCTTATGTCCTGCAGATACAAGTTCTGTTTCTTTTTCTAAATCAATCCATTGTAATTTTTCAACATCAAACATTTTTAGTAATTTATCCGAACTAAACGGCATAAATGGTTCACACATTTGAGCTAATGCAACTGCAATTTGAGCCCCAATATAGAGTGATTGAGCCGTTTTTTCAGGTGAGTCTTTGATGGTTTTCCAAGGTTCTTCTGTTTGAAGATATTGATTTCCAAATCTTGCTAAATTCATTAATGAAGAAAGAGCATTTCTAAACTCATATTTCTCTAAAAATTCTCTAATTTCTGTAGCTGTTTTTGAGATTTCTTTTATCTCTTCTGATGGTGTCCCTTGTGGAATTTCACCATTATAATATTTATGAATCAGCACAGCCACTCTATTGATAAAGTTTCCAAAAATTCCTACTAATTCGGAGTTATTTTTAGTTTGGAAATCTTTCCAAGTAAAATTATTGTCTTTAGTTTCAGGAGCAGAAGAAAGTAGAGCATAACGCAATACATCTTGTTGATTAGGGAAATCTTCTACATATTCGTGAGCCCAAACAGCCCAATTCCTAGAAGTAGAGATTTTATCATTTTCAAGATTTAGAAACTCAAATGCAGGGACATTTTTTGGCATTATATAATTTCCATGAGCCTTCATCATTGCTGGAAAAATAATGCAATGGAAAACAATGTTATCTTTTCCGATAAAATGCACTAAATCAGAGTTTTCACTTTGCCAATAATCTTTCCAGTTTTTTCCTTTTTTTTCAGCCCATTCTTGAGTGAAAGAAATATATCCAATTGGTGCATCAAACCAGACATAAAGAACTTTGCCTTCTGCATTTGGTAGAGGAACGGGCACTCCCCAATTGAGGTCTCGGGTCATTGCTCTTGGTTTTAGACCATCGTTGAGCCAAGATTTTACTTGTCCATAAACATTGGGTTTCCAATCATCTTTATGTCCTTCAATAATCCATTCTTTTAAGAAATTTTCATATTCATTTAGAGGAAGATACCAATTTTTAGTTTCTTTTAAAATAGGAATATTTCCGCTTAATGCGGATTTAGGATTGATTAATTCTGTTGGGGATAATGTAGAGCCACACTTCTCGCATTGGTCACCATAAGCTCCGTCATTGTCACAATTAGGGCAAGTCCCTACGATGTATCGGTCGGCTAAAAATTCTCCTGCTTGTTCATCAAAATATTGTTCGGAAATTTCTTCGGTAAAATTTCCATTTTCGTACATTTTAAGAAAGAAACTTTGGCTTACTTCATAATGTTTTTGAGAAGTAGTTCGGGAATATTCATCGAAAGAAATCCCCAAATCTTCAAAAGATTTTTTGATGATTTTGTGGTATTTATCTACTACATCTTGCGGTGTTATATTTTCTTTTTTAGCCCTAATAGTGATAGGTATTCCGTGTTCATCAGAACCACAAATAAACGCTACATCTTTACCCATTCTTCTCTGAAACCTAGCATACACATCAGCAGGGATATAAACTCCTGCCAAATGTCCAATATGCACAGGACCATTTGCATAAGGTAAGGCAGCGGTAATCATCTTTTTATCCGACATAATTTTTGATTTTTTGCAAATATACATATAAAAGCGGGATATTTTTATGATAAAAAACAGCAAAATAAAAAAGTTTAATTTGAATAATAATCCTAAATTTGCAAGAGTTAGTTATTATAAATATGTAAAAAATTGTAATAAAAACTTTACAAAATTAATTTTTATGAAAAAGGCAATTGTATTTTTGGGAGTGTTTTTTTTAGGGCAAAATGTTTTCGCTCAAGAAGAAAAGAGAGAGTCTAAATTAAAAATTACGGGTTATACTGAGATTTTCTATTCCTATGATTTTAATCAACGAGAAGATCATATTAAGCAGCCGTTTTTTTATACTTTCAATCGTCATAATGAAGTGAATGTAAATATTGCGAGAATTAAAGCGAATTATGAAACGGAAAATATGAGAGCGAATTTTGCTCTCATGGCGGGAACTTATCCACAGGATAATATGGTGCTGGAAAGCGAAATGACAAAATATATACAAGAAGCAAATATTGGTTTTAAGATTTCTAAAAATAAAAATGTTTGGGTAGATGTGGGAGTATTGCCTTCTTACATAGGATTAGAAGGAGAGATTAGTAAAGATAATATGACTTTGACAAGAACCGTAGCTGTGGCAAATTCGCCTTTTTTCATGACAGGAGCACAGGTGACTTACACTACTGATGATAACAAGTGGATGCTATCGGGTGGAGTTTATAATGGTTGGCAAAAAATAAGAAGGGCAGTATTTGATAAAGATGGTTCTGTAACAGCATCTTCTGCGACAAAATTACCATCTTTTGGTACAAAGGTAACTTATCAGCCCAATGAAAAATGGTTTTTTAATTCTTCTACTTACATAGGGAAGGATCCGATTACCGAAGAAAAAATGCGTTATTTTCACGATTTTTATGCGATTTTCAAGGCATCGGATAAGTTAGAGTTTAATTTTATTTTTGATGTAGGAGCTGACCAAAGAGAAAAAAAATCAAGACAATATAATGTATATTGGTCGCCCAATTTGATGGCAAAATATTATTTTACACCAAAATTTTCTACAGCAGGCAGAATAGAATATTATCATGATGCAAAAAATGCAATGGGCTGGGTAGGAGAAGGTCAAAAATATCAAATTTTAGGAGCGTCAGTAAATTTTGATTATCTCATTTATAAAAATCTAATGTGGAGATTAGAATTTAGAAATTTAAATTCAAAAGATCCTATTTTTACAAAAATTAATGAATCTCACTCAAAAGTAGATAATAATTTCTTTATTACAACGACATTAAATGCATGGTTTTAAAATAAAAAACTGCTTTTAAAAGCAGTTTTTTATTTTAATTCTAGTTTTTCTTTACAGAAAATTCTAATTTTTTTTGTGAGTTCTGGATGATGAGCTAATTTTTTGCCATAACTAGGTATGATTTGAAGTATTTTTTCTTGCCATTGATTTTCAATTTTTTCTTTAAAGCATGTTTCTAAAACCTCCAACATCGCTGAAACACAAGTGCTAGCTCCCGGAGATGCTCCTAATAAAGTTGCTAAGTTGTGTTCTTTATTGAAGAGAATTTCAGTGCCAAATTCTAGTTTTCCACCATATTTTTTATCTCTTTTAATGATTTGAACTCTTTGTCCTGCCACTAAGGTCTCCCAATCTTCACTTTTTGCATCTTTTATAAATTTTTTAAGGTGCTGAATTCTATCATATTTAGTCATTGCTACTTGCTTAATGAGATATTTCGTTAGTGGAATATTATTTAGACCTGCACCAATGAGTGAGGGGATATTTTTAAGGTTAATGCTTTCAAAGAAATCCCAATAATTACCGCTCTTCAAGAATTTAGTAGAAAAACCTGCAAAAGGTCCAAAAAGTAAAGCTTTTTCTCCATTGATAATTCTTAAATCCAAATGAGGAACAGACATTGGAGGTGTGTCCACTTGGGCTAGACTATATACTTTTGATTGGTGTTTTCTGATAAGTTCTGGATTTTTGGAAACCAGCCAACTGCCACTTACAGGAAATCCTGCATACCCCTCAGATTCTTTTATTTTACTACTGTTTAGTAATGTTAATGATTGTCCGCCAGCACCTATGAATACGAAGCTTGTGCGAATGGCTTGTTTCTTTCCTTTCAAGATAATATCCCACTGTTTTAGCTGTTTTTTTATATTAAGTACTTTACACCCTGTTTTTATGGTAATGGCATTTTTCTCTTTTAAGAAATTGAATATTTTTTGAGCTAATGCTCCAAAATTTACATCAGTGCCTAAATTACTTCTTGTAGCAGCAATTTTTTCTTTTGGATTCCTATTTTCCATAATGAGGGGCATCCATTCTTTGAGCTGTTCAAAATCTTCAGAAAATTCCATTTCTGAAAAAAGATGAGATTGAACTAATTTTTGATGTCTTCTTCTTAGAAAATCACAGTCTTCTTCTCCAAAAACCAGACTCATATGAGGGCAAGAATTGATGAATTCCGTTGGGTTTGAAATGTAGTTTTTATCTACTAAATAAGCCCAAAATTGCTTAGAAATTTCAAATTGTTCAATGATTTTTTGAGCTTTGGTGATGTTGATGTTCTTATTTTTATCTTCTGGGGTATAGTTGAGTTCACAAAAAGCGGAATGTCCTGTTCCTGCGTTATTCC
>CAUTLL010000031.1:0-8888 GCA_963539275.1 uncultured Flavobacteriaceae bacterium | reverse complement strand
CTGTGCCTCTTCCATAATATCCTGAACATAAGCTTGAGCTCTTGTTTTAGCTTCAGCTTTCATACTCTCTACTAACTCCTTCTTTGCTTCTTCTGCTGAATAACCTGAAATTTTTTCAAGCATTTCAATTTTTTGAGCATTAGCTTCATCAAGCTCTCTTTGTTTTTTATGAACTGCTTCTTGTTTCTTCTCATAGTCAACAGCCTGCCGTTCTAAATCTTTTTCCAATTTAGAAACTTTATTAAGTTCTTCATTAAGCTTATTTTCTTTATCCTTAGTTCTTTTTTCAATCTCCTGCATTTTTCTTTCACGAGACTGAATATTCGCATCATGCTCTGTTTTTAGTTCTAAAAATTTCTCTTTCGCCTGAACTATTCGCTCTTTTTTAATAGATTCTGCCTGAACATTTGCATTCTGAATAATATTCTCTGCATTTTGTTTAGCATCTTTAATGATAAGATTTGCCTTAGAGTCCGTTGATTTCCTTGAATAAAAAATCCCTCCTATTACTCCAGCAATAACTCCCATCAACCCTACAATCATATAAAATATTATGTCCATCTTAGTATTTAATTATATTTAACATTTATTTTTTCAATAAAAAAACCTACAACAATTCAAGTTGATATTAGAGTAAACTCCTAATCAAAAAGATTTGAACTGATTTCCATGCTTTGTAATCCGTAAAAACGGCACGCCATTACATGGACATTTGCTCGATAATTGTTTAGCGTTGAGTTTACCTAAATGTGTTAGAACTGCGTAGGTTATTCTTTTTCTTAAAGAAATTTATTTTTCTAAATCACTTAATAACTGATTTATTTCAATCATTCTTTTCGTAGAATAATTTATAGTTTTTTCAAGATTTATTGCCCCTTTTTCTGCTTCTACCCCCAACATAAATGCACACATCGCTAAAGCATCTTGTTTATCTCTAACAGCATATCCTTTTTCTATATCCTTCACCATTTGTTTTATTCTTTTTCCTACCTTTCTTAAAACTTCTTCATCTGCTTCTGAAACACCGTATATTGGATACTCTCTACCTTCTATTATAATCTTTATATCCATTATATTCCAGTATTTTGAAATTGAATAATACAAGCATCTATCTCCTTTATCAACCTATTAATATGATTTTTCATTAATCTATTATATTCTGGATTTCCAGAAATGGCTGCCGTCATTTTTATTCTCTTTTGCTCTTCTAATAATTTCAAACTACTTTCTTTTTCCTCTTCATACTTTTTTTCTAACAGAGCATACTTCCTTACCAAATCTTCATACTTTTTGGACAAACTAATATAATCTTTATTGATTTTCAATATATTAGCCTCTAATTGCTCAAAGTTTTTTTCTAAATCTCTTAGCATTACTATGAAAATTGTTCTAACTCATTAGGCAAAAATAGAAAAAAAAAAGAACTTTTACTAAACTATTTTGTGATTTATTTACAATCCTAAAAACAAGAAAAATAATTTTTTATTCAAATTTCAAAACAAACATCACTGCACGACTATTCATAGAAGACAATGCCCCTGCCCAATAAGGTGGAGTATTTGGATAGTCTGCTACCAATTCATTATTCAGAACAAAAGTTCCTCTCACCGCCGGTGTCAGCTTAAATCTTGAAAAATAAAATTGAATCCCCAACTCAGCTGACCATGCAAAATTATTCATTACCGTTCTAAATGTCCCTTGCATATTGTCATTAACGCTATTTTGTTGAGATTGTATATTTACTAACCAATTTACTCCCCCAGAAATATAAGGACGGGAATTATACCATCTTAATCCGTGAAATTCTAATAATAACGGTACATCAATATAAGTAGATTTTACTTTCCGTTTGGTAAAAGCTTCTATATCGTGTTCCTTTTGAGCCAATACAGACGCTCCTTTAAAAGTTAGTTCCCTATCCACAAATTGTAAACTTGGCTCTAACCTCAAATCTAAATAATCATTAAGCCTCATTTTACCAATTAACCCTGCTCCAAAACCATAAGAAGGCTTAGACTCTACCATATTGACACGCTTATTCATTCCATTTTGAGGGTCTAAAACCAACTTATAATCAAAGTTATTCACATTGAGAAAAAAACCCCAATTATACTTCTTATGATCTATCCACTCTAATCTATCCGCTCTATCATTATTTCTGAACTGAGCTTCGTTTAATGAAAATCCTAAAACTAAAACACTAAATATTAATATTTTTTTCATCTTATTTTGTTGCTTTATATATCGTTACTATCCCTAAACTTAATTTTTTATACTCTACTTTAGAAAATCCTATTTTTAATAAAATATTTTTCATTTTTTCACCATATGGAAAAGCATTTACTGAATTGGGTAAATAAGTATAAGCCTCAGAATCTTTGGAAATCAGTCTTCCTATTTTGGGTAAAATATACTTAAAATAAAAAATATAAACAGGGGCAAAAAAACCTTCCACCTGAGAAAATTCTAATATGTATACATTTGATTTTTCTTTCACTACTCGCTTTAACTCTTTTAAACCTTTCTCCAAATTCTCAAAATTTCTTACCCCAAACGCCACACTCACAGCATCAAATTGATTATCCTCAAAAGGCAAATTCTCTGCATCACCTTTCAGCATAGAGATTTGATTTTGTAGATTTAATGCCTTTACCTTTTCTATACCTACATTAAGCATTCGCTGTGACAAATCCAATCCTACCACCCTAATTCCCAATTCTTTACAAATAGTAATAGCTAAATCTCCAGTACCAGTAGCTACATCTAAAACCAACTCCGGCTTTGTTTTTTTTAGCCATTTTACCAGCATTTTTCTCCAAAAAACATCTATTCTCAAAGACAATAAACTATTAAGTAAATCATATTTAGGTGCGATGCTATCAAACATATTTTCTACCTGAATTTTCTTAGTCTCTGTAGAATTGTATGGCCTAATTTCTTCCAAAACTTTTATTTTCAGCAAAAGTAAGAATAATTATAAAAATCCCTTCATTTCATTAAATAAAATAAGACTTTTCATATCTAAATTAAATTTGTAAATTTGCTTTTTTATTTAACGAAATATTTACAGAAAGTTTTTACGAGAAAAGATTATGTTAAATAGTGTAATTATTGGTTCTGGAAGTTATATCCCAGAAAAAGTGATAGACAGTTCTTATTTTGTATCTGCAAAATTTTATGATGAAAAAGGAGAACCTATTGATAAACCCAATGAAGAAATTATTCAGAAATTTATAGATATCACAGAAATAAAAGAAAGAAGATATATTAATGATGATGAGAACAATTCTGATATTGCTACTAAAGCCTCTGAAATTGCGATACAAGATGCCGGAATAGACAGAGAAAATATAGACTACATCATCTGTGCCACTAATTTTGGAGAAATAAGCCTAAATGGAAAAAGCAACTTAATGCCTTCCATGTCCGCCCGTATCAAAAATAAATTAGGCATAAAAAATAGAAAATGCGTTAATTATGATATGATTTTCGGTTGTCCTGGTTGGGTGGAAGCCATGATTTTAGCTGATACTTTGATTAAAGCCAACAAAGCAAAAACTATTCTCGTAGTAGGTTCTGAAACACCAAGCAGAGCCCTTGACCCACATGATAGAAATAGAATGATTTTTGCCGATGGTGCAGCAGCTGTGATTGTAAAAGCTACTGAAGAAAATGTAGGAATGATAACTTGTACCACCCTTTGTGATAATGGAGAAGAAACTTTTTTCTTAGACATGGCTCCTTCTCTGAATAAGGAGCATAATCAAGAAAGACTATATGTACGAATGGCTGGGAGAAAAACCTATGAGTATGTATTAAGTAATGTCCCTACAGCTCTAAAAGATATCATAGTAGAAACTGGTATAGGGATAGAAGATATTCAAAAAATTCTCATCCATCAAGCCAATGCTAAAATGGATTATGCGGTAATTTCCCGCCTATATAAACTATTCGGTATAAAGGAATATGACCATAATATTGCTCCTATGACCATTCAATATTTGGGAAATACTTTCGTGGCAAGTATCCCTACAATGTATGACCTTATCGCAAAAGGAAAAATGGAAGGACATCATTTCAAAAAGGGAAATTATATTTTGATGTGTTCTGTAGGTGCAGGAATGAGCATTAATGCTTTCATATATAAATTACCATAAGTAATTTAATAATATTTCAATTTTTATCATTATTTTAACATCTTTTGGTTAATTCTTATACTAAAAAATAGTATATTTGTTGCAATTATTTCAACTAAGACAAGGATTTATTATGCCAAATACGATAATCATAGGTTCTGGGAGCTATATTCCTGAGAAAGTCATTAATAATTCTCACTTCATGAATATTAAATTCTATGATGATAACGGAAATATCATAGAAAAATCTAATGAGGAAATCATTGAAAAGTTTGTAGAAATCACAGAAATAGAAGAGAGAAGATATATCAATGATAATGAAAATAATTCTGATATTGCTTATAGAGCCTCCGAACTAGCCATTCAAGATGCAGGAATAAACAGAGAAAATATAGACTATATCATTTGTGCTAGTAATTTTGGAGAGATTAACAAAGATGGATTTAGTAGTTTTATGCCATCCATGTCCGCTCGTATCAAAAACAAATTAGGCATAAAAAATAGAAAATGTATTAATTACGATATGATTTTCGGTTGCCCTGGTTGGGTAGAAGCAATGATTTTAGCAGATTCTTTGATTAAGGCAAAAAGAGCAAAAACTATTCTTGTCGTAGGTTCTGAAACCCCTAGTAGAGCTCTTGACCCGCATGATAGAAATAGAATGATTTTTGCTGATGGTGCAGGTGCTGTGATTGTAACTACCACCGAAGAAAATATAGGAATAATATCCTCTGCAACTATATGCGACAATCAAGAAGAGACTTTTTATCTTGACATGGCTCCATCACTTAACAAAGAGCATGATCAAAACAAAAGCTATATCCGTATGGCTGGAAGAAAAATATATGAATATGTACTGAATAATGTTCCTACTGCAATTAAAGAAACTATTGACCAAGCAGGAATTGGAATTGACGATGTTCAAAAAATTCTCATTCATCAAGCTAATGCTAAAATGGATTATGCCATTATCCCTAGATTATATAAACTATTTGGAAAACAGGAATATGACCATAATATCACTCCTATGATTATCCAAAAGCTAGGAAATACATCTGTGGCAAGCATTCCTACTATGTATGATCTTATCACAAAAGGCAAGATGGAAGGACATTCTTTAGAAAAAGGGGCATACATCGTGATGTGCTCTGTGGGTGCAGGTATGAATATCAATGCATTTGTATATAAAATGCCTCATTAAATATAATTTATAAAATACTTATTTCATTAAAAGAACACATTTTACAAGTGTTCTTTTTTAATTTTAACCAAATTTTATTATGCAAATTAATTTTATATGGATTTTAGGTGGTTTCCTTTTATTAGAATTATATATTTACCAAGAAATCAAACACTTACTTGCCAATTATTCTTATCGTTTATTATATACAAGTATTACTTTTATTATATATTCAATACTAATATATTTTATCTTTAATCTTAATGAAAAAAACTTCTCAACATTCTTTTCATTGGCAATGATTTTTTTGATGCCTAAAATTTTAGGAGGAATTATTCTATTTATTGATGATTTTATCCGTTTAGTACAATATTTCTCAAAATATTTTATTCCAAAAGATAGTTATTTCCCTGAAAGAAGAAAGTTCATGAGTGTATTGGCAATTGGCAGTACTGCTATTTTAACGGGATTAGTCATTGATGGGATTATTTGGGGAAAATTTCGTCATCGTGTAAGAAAAATAAAACTCAACTTTCCCAATCTACCTAATAGCTTTAAGGGATATAAAATTATCCATATTTCTGATGTCCACAGTGGAAGTTTTCCTAACCCTCAAAAACTTCGACATGCTATAAATCTTATTAATCAACAAAATCCTGATTTAGTGCTTTTTACAGGGGATATGGTGAATAACTATGCGGAAGAATTTAAGCCATTTATCCAATTGTTTTCACAAATTAAAGCTAAAGATGGTAAATTTTCAGTTTTAGGAAATCATGATTATGGTCTTTACGGAACATGGGAAACCTCTCAAGAACAAATACAAAATGTACCCAATCTTATCAAATATCAAAAAGAAGCAGGATTTGAAATGCTCCGAAATGAACACAAAATAATAGAAAAAAACGGAGAAAAAATTTATTTAGTAGGTGTTGAAAATTGGGGAGAACCTCCGTTTCCTCAGTTTGGTGATTTAGATAAGGCTACAAAAGGAATTCCTACTGAAATGGTAAAAATCTTAATGTCTCACGACCCTACTCATTTTGATGCAATTGTAAAAACTCACCCTTCAAATATTCAACTCACCCTTTCAGGACATACTCATGGTATGCAATTTGGAATCGATTTAGGAAATATAAAATGGTCTCCTGTGCAATATCGCTATAAAAAATGGGCTGATTTATACCAAAGTATGGATAAATATCTCTATGTAAATAGAGGCTTCGGAGTCATTGGATTTAATGGACGAGTGGGAATTTATCCTGAAATTACCTTAATAAAATTAATATAAAAACCTCCCAAATAGAGAGGTTTTACTTTTAATATCCCAACAATTTTAATATATCTTCTGGAGTTTGTTTCTCACTAAAAATTTCATACTGCAAATCTCCATTTTCATCAGTATTAATCAAAACATGTCTTGGCTGAGGAATTAGACAATGATGCACTCCTCCAAAACCGCTAATGGTTTCTTGATAAGCTCCCGTATTAAAAAATCCTATATAAAGTGGTTTAGTATCGCTAAATACTGGTAGATAAATAGCATTCGTATGTTGTTCCGAATTATAATAATCATCTGAATCACAAGTTAATCCCCCTAAAAAAACCCTTTCGTAGGAATCATCCCAACGATTAATAGGAAGCATGATAAAATGACGAGAAATCGCCCATGTATCAGGCAATGTAGTCATAAAACTACTGTCTATCATATTCCATTTTTCTCTGTCATTCTGTCTTTTTTGGCTCAAAATTTGGTAAAGATTTACCCCACTCTCACCTACAGTAAATGAACCAAATTCAGTATAAATATTAGGCTCTTCTACTCCTTCTTCTTCACAGAATTTCTTGATTTGAGAAACTATTTCATGAATCATATATTCATAATCATAATCAAAATTCAGTGAAGTCTTAATAGGTAACCCACCGCCTATATTTAACGAATCTACTTCCGGTGCTATTTTTTTCAAACGAGCATAAACGCGAAGGCATTTAAATAATTCATTCCAATAATACGCCGTATCTTTTATACCTGTATTAATGAAAAAATGAAGCATTTTTAGCCTTGCGTTAGGATGCTCTGCTATTTTTTGAGAATAATAAGGAATAATATCCTTATAGCCAATCCCTAACCTAGAGGTATAAAATTCAAATTTAGGCTCTTCCTCAGAAGCAATACGAATACCTATATTAAAAGTTTTATCAATGCTCTCCGTAAGCTTATCTAACTCCCTATAATTATCAATAATAGGCATAATATTCTCAAACCCATCATTGATTAAATTTGAGATTTTTTCCAAATAATCATCAGTCTTGAAACCATTACAAATCACTTCTATATCTTTACCTACCTTCTTTTTATCAAAAAGCCTTTTAACAATATCCACATCATAAGCAGAAGAAGTTTCTATACTGATATCATTTCTCAATGCCTCTTCTAAAACAAAAGAAAAATGACTAGATTTAGTGCAATAACAATAACGATAGCCATTTCTATATCCATGTTTATCAATAGCTTCGGCAAACCATTTTTTAGCTCTCTGAATATTTTGCGAAATCTTTGGAAGGTAAGTTATTTTCAATGGTGTCCCAAATTTTTCTATAACATTCATCAAGTTAATCCCATGAAAATGAAGGCTTTCACTTTCATAAGTAAATTCCTCTTGAGGAAAATACAAAGTCTGATCAATAAATTCAGAATACTTTATTTTCATTCTAAAAACTAAAAAAATTATAAGTTAAATAAGACTGCAAAAGTGCAAAAAAAAACAGGGCAATCATAATAAAATATATTTTTTATAAAAATATACTTTTAGAGATAATTTCTTTTTCCAAAAATCGCTGTTCCTACTCTAATAATTGTCGCCCCCTCTTCTATTGCTATTTCTAAATCGCCACTCATTCCCATAGAAAGCTCTTTCATTTCCACATTAGGAATATTTTCAACAATAATTTTTTGTTGAAGATTTTTTAATGTTTGGAAACATTTTCTAACTTCTTCCACATCATCACTAAATATCCCTATGGTCATCAGTCCCTTAATTTTAAGTCTGTCTAACTTTGCAACTTTTTCTATAAAAGGAATAACATCTTGGGGGTCAAGGCCAAATTTACTTTCTTCATAAGAAGTATTCACTTGCACTAAAATATCTACCGTTTTATCCTCATACTCTAATCTTTGTTGAAGTTTTTCAGCCAAATCCCAACGATCTAAACTCTGGATGCATGATACATCACACTTCAATATTTCTTTTATCTTATTAGTCTGTAAATGTCCTATAAAATGCTTTGTGTGGGGAATACTTTTCAAATCTTCATATTTATCCTTTAATTCTTGAACTTTATTCTCTCCCATAAGCCTTTCACCTGTTTCAAAAGCCTCTTTTATCTCTTTTGGGGACACCGTTTTTGTTGCCAATAAAAGTTTAACCTCTTCTGGATTTCTACCACATTTTTCACAAGCTTCATGCATTCTATGTTTTATCTCTGCTATATTTTTTGCTATATCTTTCATTTTATTCTTTTTTGTTAAAAAATAAAAAGGAATTTTATAACCTCAAAGTTCAAAAATTCCT
>CAUTLL010000030.1:0-8983 GCA_963539275.1 uncultured Flavobacteriaceae bacterium | reverse complement strand
AAAATCAATAGAAAAAGCTCAAAAAGGGATTGATTATCTTAAAAATAATTTTTTTGAAATTACTAATTTTGAAATCAAAGAGGGACGAGAAAAAAATCCACGACTTTTTGACCTTACCGCTCTACAAGTAGAAGCTAATAAAAAATATGGATTTTCAGCAGAGCAAACACTCAACTTAGTTCAGAGCCTGTACGAAAAGAAAAATGTAACTTATCCTCGTGTAGATACCACTTATCTTTCAGAAAGTCTTTATCCAAAAATAGAAGGAATTTTAAGAAAAATGAGTTTCTATCAAACACTCATTGCTCCACTTTTAACTCAACCCATCCCCAAATCCAAATCTGTTTTTGATGATAGTAAAATTACCGATCACCATGCGATTATCCCCACAGAGATTATTCCCAATCCAAATATCTCGAAAGAAGAAAAACAAGTATATGATTTAATTGCAAGACGATTTATTGCTGTATTTTATCCTGAATGTAAAATTTCAAATACATCAGTGGAAGCGAAAGTGGGTGATATTTCATTCAAAACTAATGGAAAACAAATTTTAGAATTAGGTTGGCGAGAAGTTTATATTAAAGATAAATCCGAGAAAAACGAGAAACAAGAAGAACAGGAAATTCCTAAGTTTGAAATTGGAGAAAAAGGAGAGCATCAGCCGTTTATACATTCAGGGAAAACCACTCCGCCAAAACATTATACAGAAGCTACCCTACTCCGTGCCATGGAAACTGCAGGACGACAAATAGAAGATGAAGAACTTCGTGAAACACTGAAAAATAACGGCATAGGGCGTCCATCTACCCGTGCAAATATCATAGAAACTCTTTTCAAAAGGAAATATATTGAGAAAAAAAAGAAAAACCTCATCGCCACTCCCACAGGTATTGACCTGATAGATACCATAGAAGATGATTTATTAAAAAGTGCTGAACTAACAGGAGAATGGGAATTCAAACTCCGAAAAATAGAACGAGGAGAATATGATGCCTCTGCCTTTAAAGAAGAACTAATACAGATGGTAACTGATTTAACCAAAAAAGTATTCAACAGCAAAGGAAAAACCGTAACTCTACAACAAGATACTCCCACTTCCAATAAAAAGGAAAACAAAACAAATTTAGAATTAACAGAACAACTCTGCCCAATTTGCAAAAACCCCTTAATTATGGAAAAGACGGCTTATGGTTGTAAAAACTTCAAAAATTGTAATTTCAAATTACCTTTTATCATTTTTGGAAAGAAATTAACTCAAAAACAATCTTTTGATTTAATCCAAAAGAAGAAAACTTCTAAAATAAAAGGTTTCACAGAACACCCTGAGCAAAAAACAGAAGGCACTTTATTTCTTAACGAAAATGGAAAAGTGGAATTGAAATAAAATCAATTCCACTTCTCTTTATTTTTTATACATCGTATACATATTATGTACCTCTTCCTTTAATCTTTTCTTAAAACTTTCGGGAGCCAAGACTTTTATCCCACTGCCGTAAGAAAGAAGTTCTCGCTCAAAATCATAAGTTGGTTTTAAAAATAAAGAAATTACCACCTCATTCTTACTCTTATCTTCTTTTTCAACTATTTGAGAATGATGGAAAGGCATAGATTTGATATACTGCCCTTGTTGCCAATCACAAGAAATCAAGATTTTCTGAGGCTCTTCCTCTGAAGAAATAATCCCAAAGGAGTGTTCAAAAACCTTGTCAGGATAATAATCATCTTTTTGAAAAGAAGTATTTTTTATATCTAAATCGGTGATTCTATCTAATCCAAAAGTTTTCATCATGGTATTTCCATTCTGAGGTTTATGTTCTTTACCTATAAGGTACCAACGATGCCTAAATTCTTTCAAAACATAAGGTTCTACAGCTCTATAATTAACCTCATTCGAATCAAATTTCTCGTACTGAAAACTTAGAACCTTACGGTGAGTAATAGCATGAATAATCCCATTAAGATTCTCTAAACCACGAGCTTTTCTTTGTTCAAACAGCATAATATTTTTATTGCAATCCGCTTGTTTATACGCCTCTACCAAGAGTAGATTATCAAAAACATCATGAGCATCATCCTCTTTATCTTCTGCAATGTGATAAACTTTTCTTTTATGGTTATACTCTATGCTTATCTTAAAAAATTCATAAATATTCTCTTTATCTCTTTTGAAAGTACGCTCCGTAAATTTAAGTTCTCTCCCTGCCTCTGCAAATTTATGTTCTAAATATCTTTCTATATCCTTATAAGAAGCCCCCTTTTTTCTATTTCTTAAAAATTCTTCTATATACCTCAGCCGAAGCATTTGCTCTATTTTTGCCATAATCTTAATATTTTCTTTATATCATACTTTTATAAATACCATTAAAAGTTACTGATGTGATTTTGCTCAATCCTTTAGTTTCTATTAAATCATCGTTATGATTTTATTCAATCCATTTGGTTTCTACTAAATCATCGCTATGATTTGTTTAAATCCAATGGTTTTTATTAAATCATCGCTGTGATTTCCACTTCTTTTCATTTTATAATGCAAATATCATTATCATAAACGACAAAATATGTCTCTCATTTTTTTAAGAAAAAGTAATTCATAGAACCATTATTATTTACCGATGAAAAAATCATTATTAGGATAAAACATATATTTCCCATCTATATATTGAGCAAAAATGTGCTGCAATCCATTACTTAAAATAATTTCAGGAGCAGAAATCACAGAGTTATACCTTGCCACCTGCTCAAAAACACTCTCCGTAAGCGAAACATGAGAAGCTTTACATTCTACCAAGATTTTAGGTTGAGCCTTTTCTGTTACTAACAAATCTATTCTTTTGGTCGTGCTATTGAGTTCTATTTTCTTCTCAACGATTAGTGATGAAAGGCCTTTTCCTTTTACCTCGTGGAAATAATGAACCCAATGCTGTCTTACCCACTCCTCTGGTGTCAAAATCAAATAAGATTTTCTCAATATATCATAAATAAAAAATGTATCTTTGTCTTGTTTGAGCTTGAACTCAAAGTTTTGAGCGAAATTCAATTTTGGTAATTGCATATTCATGAAAGATTTAGAAATTATTCTCAAAAATATTAAAAATAAAGAATTTTCTCCTATTTATTTTTTTCACGGGAAAGAGCCTTATTATATAGACCTTATAGTAAAGGAACTTGAAAACAATATCTTAACCGAAGAAGAAAAAG
This sequence comes from uncultured Flavobacteriaceae bacterium, assembly GCA_963539275.1. Classification (GTDB taxonomy): domain Bacteria; phylum Bacteroidota; class Bacteroidia; order Flavobacteriales; family Weeksellaceae; genus JABCPE02. The sequence goes on along the minus strand of CAUTLL010000030.1, from coordinate 5,782 downwards.
AATTTAACCAAACCATCGTTTATGGTAAGGATACCAATTTAGAAGAGGTTATATCTCTAGCAAAACAATATCCCATGATGGGAGAAAAGCAAGTCATCATCATCAAAGAAGCTCAAGACCTAAAATTCAATGAAAAAGAACAAGAAATTTTCTTGAAATATATAGAAAATCTTGTCCCTTCTACAATATTAATTTTTGCTTATAAAAAGGACATTGATACAAGAAGAAAATTTGCCAAAGCATTAGAAAAAGCCAAATTACTTCATCACAGCGAGCCTGTTAAGGATTATCAACTTGCTAAATGGATACAAGATGAATGCAATAAAAAGGGAATAAAAACGACACCCAACATCCCTCTTCTTTTAGCAGAATATATTGGAAATAACCTTTCACGGATTGCGAATGAATTAGAAAAATTAAAATTTATTCTAAAAGACAATGAGATTTTAGATGAAAAATTAATAGAAAAACATATTGGCATCAGCAAAGAATATAATGTTTTTGAACTACAAAAGGCATTAGGTGTGAAGGATAGTTCTGCCGCGATGAAAATCACCTATTACATGAGTAAAAACCCTAATTCTAATCCGCTCGTGATGATAACAGGAAGTCTTTATGATTTTTTTTCTAATGTGATTTTATACCATACTTTAAGGGGACAATCTCCGCAAATCATCGCTTCTACTATGAAGATTCATCAGTTTTTTATCAAAGACTATGATGCAGCAGCAAGATGTTATCCTCTAAAACAAGCCACTCGGGTGATTTCTATTTTAAGGGAATTTGACCTAAAAAGTAAAGGACATGGAGCCAATCAAACAAAAGACAGCGAACTGCTCAAAGAAATGGTATATAAAATTCTCAATATAGACAAAATAAATATTTAAAGGCCTTCATAATTCCTTAAAACACTAATTATTATTTATATTTGTATTCGTAAAAAATTAAAAATTTAGATTAAAAAATATGCATAAAGCAGGCTTTGTAAATATAGTGGGAAAACCTAACGCAGGGAAATCTACCCTACTCAATCAACTCATGGGCGAGAAACTCGCCATTGTAACCCAAAAAGCACAAACTACTCGTCATAGAATCTTTGGGATTTATAATGAAGAAGATGTTCAGATTGTGTTCTCGGACACGCCAGGCGTCCTTGACCCCAAATATGAACTTCAAGAAAAAATGATGGACTTTGTGAAAGAAAGCCTCCAAGATGCGGATATATTTCTTTTCATTGTTGATATTTTAGATAGAAGCCAGCCATCTGAATTTCTTTTAGAAAAACTTAATAAAATTCCTATTCCTGTACTTTTGCTCATCAATAAAATTGATAAAAGTAACCAAAAAGATATGGAAGAATGTGTAGAATATTGGCACAAACTTATTCCAAAAGCAGAAATTCTACCAATTTCTGCCCTTAATGCCTATAATACGGAATATATTTTACCAAAATTAAAATCTCTATTGCCTGAAAATCCTCCTTATTATGACAAGGAGCAATTTACAGATAAGTCAGAAAGGTTTTTCGTCAATGAAGCGATAAGAGAAAAAATCTTACTCAATTACGATAAAGAAATTCCATATTCTGTGGAAGTTGTCACCGAATTGTTCAAAGAAAAAGAAGGAATCATCTTCATTGATAGCATCATTTATGTAGAGAGAGACACTCAAAAAGGTATTCTCATAGGACATAAAGGTGATGCTATTAAAAAAGTAGGAACAGAGGCTCGTCTGGATTTGGAAAAATTCTTTGGCAAGAAGATCCATCTTAATCTCTTTGTGAAAGTAAAAAAAGATTGGAGAAAGAACGAACGAGATTTGAAAAATTTTGGATATAGATAATCTATAAATACCAATGCAGATCAATTTTTTAGATAATAATTTCACGAAACTCAATGTTTTAGTACAGAAAATCAATCCCAGCAAAATTTTCATTTTAGTTGATGAAAATACTCATGAATATTGTTTGCCTACTCTGTTAGGAAATTTAGAAACTCTCGCACCTTTTGAGATTATAGAAATAGAGGCTGGAGAAGAGAGCAAAAATATACAAACAACCGTACAGCTTTGGGAAATTTTAGCAGAATTTGAAGCCGATAGAAAATCATTAATGCTCAATTTAGGTGGTGGAATGGTCTCTGATTTGGGAGGTTTCGTTTCTTCTACTTATAAGCGGGGGATTAAATTTGTCAATATCCCTACGACTTTACTTGCCATGGTAGATGCCTCTATCGGCGGAAAGACTGGGATAGACCATTTGTTTTATAAGAATATTATTGGGACTTTTTCACACCCTGAGGCAGTGCTTATCTATCCTCCTTTCTTAAAAACTTTATCCGAGAGAGAAATTCATTCTGGATTTGCGGAAATGCTAAAACATGGGCTCATTGCGAATCATCAGCACTGGAATCATTTAATTTCTATCTCTGAACTTTCTATAGAAAAAATTTCACCTTTCATTACTCCAAATGCAAATATTAAAGTTGAAACGGTTTTGGCTGATTTTAAAGAAGAAAACACTAGGAAAACACTAAATTTCGGACACACAATAGGACATGCCGTGGAGAGTTTATTCCTAAAAATAGAAAAGCCTATCTTACACGGAGAGGCAGTTGCTTTGGGAATGATTTGTGAAACTTATTTATCTTATTTGGAACATCTTATTTCAGAAGAAATCACCTTACATATTATTCAAAATATTCAACGGTTTTTTCCATACATTTCTATTTCCTCATTCTCAAATGAAGAAATTATCAGCTTGATACTACAAGACAAAAAAAATGACCACGGAAAGATAAATTTTTCCCTTCTTTCTGATATTGGTCAAGCTAACTATAATTACCAAACTCCATTAGAAAATATTATTCTAACATTAGAATTTTACAGAAATTTAGAAAATTGATTTTAATATTTTACAATCTTTAAAAATAAAACTACTATAAACATAAAAAGTTTATAGTAGTTTTTATATTTAGCAACTAGCTCTTACTTCACTTCTTCGAAGTCAGCATCTTGGACATTATCTCCGCCTTGCTGTTGACCTCCTGTTGCTTCCGAATTTGGTTGAGCTTCAGCTTGAGCTTTGTAAAGTTCTTCAGAGGCTGCCATCCATGCTGCATCTAATGCTTCTGTTTTAGGCTTTATCTCTTCTACATTTCTTGTTTCATAAGCTGTTTTCAACTCTGCTAATGCTGTTTCTATTCCAGCTTTTTTATCTTCAGAAAGTTTGTCACCAAACTCTTTCAACTGTTTTTCAGTTTGGAAAATTAGCCCATCAGCCTTATTTATTACCTCTGCATCTTCTTTTTTCTTAGCATCGGCAGAAGCATTTTCTTCAGCTTCTTTTTTCATTCTTTCGATTTCTTCATCAGAAAGTCCAGAAGAAGCTTGGATTTTAATAGACTGCTCTTTACCTGTACCTTTATCCTTCGCTGAAACGCTTAAGATACCATTTGCATCAATATCAAATGTAACTTCAATTTGAGGCACTCCTCTCGGTGCAGGTGGAATATCCGTCAAGTCAAATCTTCCAATTTCTTTATTATCGTTGAACATTGGTCTTTCTCCCTGTCCTACGCGGATGCTCACTGCAGGTTGATTATCAGCTGCAGTAGAGAACACTTCTGATTTTCTTGTAGGAATAGTTGTATTTGCTTCAATCAATTTAGTAAATACAGATCCCATAGTTTCAATTCCTAACGATAGAGGAGTAACATCAAGAAGTAATACATCTTTCACATCTCCTGTCAAAACTCCACCTTGAATCGCTGCTCCTATAGACACCACCTCATCTGGATTAACCCCTTTTGAAGGTTTTTTACCAAAGAATTTTTCTACCTCTTCTTGGATGATTGGAATTCTTGTAGAACCACCTACTAAGATTACCTCATCAATATCTGATACAGATAAACCTGCATCTGAAAGGGCTTTTTTACAAGGCTCCATTGAGCGTTTTACTAACTCTGCAGAAAGTTGCTCAAATTTTGCTCTTGTCAATGTTTTTACCAAGTGCTTAGGGCCAGAAGCCGTCGCAGTGATATATGGCAAGTTAATTTCTGTCTGTGTAGAAGAAGATAATTCTATTTTTGCTTTTTCCGCTGCTTCTTTTAATCTTTGAAGAGCAATAGGATCAGCCTTCAAATCAACTCCCTCTTCTGATTGGAACTCTCCTGCTAACCAGTTTATAATCACATTATCAAAATCATCTCCTCCAAGGTGAGTATCACCATTAGTAGAAAGCACCTCAAAAACACCATCTCCTAAATCCAAAATAGAAATATCAAAAGTTCCCCCTCCAAGGTCATACACTGCGATTTTTTGATCTTTATGAGACTTATCTAAGCCATAAGCTAAAGCTGCAGCCGTAGGCTCGTTGATAATTCTTTCTACCTTCAAACCTGCAATTTCTCCTGCTTCTTTTGTCGCTTGTCTTTGAGCATCGTTAAAGTAAGCAGGAACTGTAATCACTGCTCTTGTTACTTCTTGTCCCAAATAATCTTCTGCTGTTTTTTTCATCTTTTGAAGAATCATCGCAGAGATTTCTTGTGGAGTATATTCTCTATCGTCTATTTTTACTTTTACCGTATCATTAGCTCCTTTTACTAATTCATAAGGCACATTTTTATCTTCTTCGCTAAGATGAGAAAAATGCTCTCCCATATATCTTTTTATAGAATAAATGGTTTTTTTCGGGTTAGTTACCGCTTGTCTTTTTGCAGGATCACCGATTTTTCTTTCTCCATCTTCCGCAAACGCTACAATAGATGGTGTTGTTCTTTTCCCCTCTGCATTTGCAATTACTACTGGGTCTTTTCCTTCCATTACAGATACACAAGAGTTAGTTGTTCCTAAATCAATTCCAATAATTTTACTCATATTCTTTTTATTTTTTAATTAAACTACCTTTAAAAGATTTTAGTATCAAATCTTGCTTAATATTTTCCAATAATTATACCACAAGAATTTTTCTCAAATTTTGTCAATTTTATTTTATTTTTATGACAAATTGACATTTTTACTCATTTAAGCAATGACAAATCTATTTATATTGTCAAAAAAAACCTTGTTTCAATCAAGAAACAAGGCTATATTTTAATCTTTATAAAAAGAATCTATTTGATTTTTCAATTTTTCCATCACTACTCTTCTTTTTATTTTGAGTGTTGGTGTTAATTCACCTTTTTCAATCGTAAATTCTTCAGGAAGCAGGATAAATTTTTTAATCTTCTCAAATGATGACTGATTTTTTTGTACCTCATCTATAATCGCTTGAAATTTCTCTTTGATATTCGGCATTTCTAAAAGTTTCATTTTTTCAGAAATACTCATTTTAATATAATCTTTAAACTCATCCCACTCTTGAGATAACGCTTCAAAATTAGGAACTATAAAGGAAGTTACATAAGGCTTTCCTTCCGCTACAATCAGTGCCTGTGATACACTAGGATGCGTCTGTAAAGGCAATTCAATAGACTGCGGAGCGATATATTTTCCATTAGATGTTTTCATTAAGTCCTTGATTCTGTCTATGATATACAGATTCCCGTTTTCATCTATTCTTCCAGCATCTCCCGTTCTAAAATACCCATCTTCTGTAAATACTTTAGCTGTCTCTTCAGGATTTTTATAATACCCTTTCATTACCCCCTTATATTTTACTAAAATTTCATCATTTTCACCAATTTTAATATCTACCCCTTTTAAAGGAATTCCTACACTTCCATGAACATATTCTTTTGGAGGATAAGCCGTCACTGTAGCGCATGTTTCCGTGAGCCCATAA
>CAUTLL010000029.1:0-9158 GCA_963539275.1 uncultured Flavobacteriaceae bacterium | reverse complement strand
GAATGATGTTTTGAATGACTATGATAGGATTTTGAGAGAGGGGAGCATTTTTGATGGCTTGGCTGTAAGGATATTGCTGGGCATTAAAAATCTCTATTTTTCTGATTTCTCTGAAAAAAGATTCAGGAATATTATTGATATCTACCATATTTTCAGTATTTTTTACGAATATTTTATTTTGTCTTACTGGTTTTTCTTGCGGTTAAAATCTCTCATTAGGCTTTGATAGTAGGACTTATCATCTTCGGTAATGCCGTAGTATTCTAGGACATTTTCAAAGGTGGTTTTGTAGTCTATCCCATAGCATTCTTTATTGAGAATTGCCTGTTCATAGAGACTCTCACGGAATATATTTTCTATGGATTTTCTGATGAGATTTTCATGAATAGGCATAAGAATAATGCCGTGTTTATTGGCATAGGATAATTTGAGATGGATTTTATACCGCTCGGGAAAATCTGCATGAGAGATCCGATGCTCCCAGTTGGATTGTGATTTTCTATCTAGTAGGGAGCTGATAAGAATGCCTAGCCAATCCTGCTGATTGGGGTGATATTCTTCTCCGAATTTAGAAGTGAGAAACTTCTTCATCGGTTTGGATACGGGTAAATGAATGGTGATGTGCATGATTTGATATTTTTACAATGATAAGAGGTTTTAATAAGATATTAAAGTAAATTTTTAATAGAATTAAAGAAGTTTTGAGCATCGTTTTCGTTGTACTCATTAAATACTTTGTCTCTGCTTTCTTCATCAGAAAAATATCCAGAATGAGTGAAGGAAATTCCCTGAAAAATACTGTTTATATCTAATGCATAGGGATTCTGTTTCCCATCTTTATAATTTTTAGTGATGAGAACCTGCCCTTCTTTTAGCTCAATAAGTTTGGCAAATATTTCTTTGAAATTTTTTTTGTTCATGATTTTCTTTTTTTACTTTTTCAATAACTCTTTGGTAAATCCAGGCATAGTGACAGAGCTCCAAAGTGTAGTAGCTTTTTACTTTATCTGCATTTTTGATATGGTATTCTGATAATTGGCTCAGTCTTGGGGGCATGAGTTCTGTGCAGATTTTTGCTAAATCTTGGTAATTCCAGCGATTTCCAAAATACATATGCCCACAATATTCCCTAGAAGAATAGAGCCCATAGATGTATTCACCACTTTTTCTACCTTCTACGACCAGTACTTCCACGCCTTCAAAAAAATCTGAAATGGCAATGGGAGAAAAGCCAATGCGTTTGACTTCCTTATTGGCAAGGTTTTTCATCGCATCATGATTGTTATAAATAAGTTTTTCTTTCGGATACATGATTTTGGTCTAATTTTTTTTGTTTTTTTTCAAAAAATCAATCAAAGTAGGGTTTTTGACTTCCAACACTTCCTACATTTCCAACAATACTATAAATCAAATAGTTATAAATTATTTTGTCTGTTTTCTTGTTGGAACTTGTTGGAAATAAAAAACGACTTCCAACAACTTCCAACACTTTCCAACACATTTCCAACAACTTCCAACAAGGTTTTTATATTTAAATATTTAATTTTCAATGTTTTACATTTTGTTGGAACTGTTGGAACTGAAAAATGCCTTTCTATTGAAAATTTTATTTTTTTTTGCAAAAAAATTAGAACCCGAGTTCGTCGGCACTATCTCCTTCCACACTTTCTGTGGTAGGGGTTGCAGGGGAGAATAGATTTTGTATTCCATTTTCTTTTAATTGCTGTTGTTCTTGTTGCATATTTAGAGCGAATAAAATATTCTCTTTGATGGAGATTTTATCCAAATCTACTATATAGGCAGAAGTGTTGGCGGTGCCTATTCTAGTGCTTTTCGTGTCTTTGATGTAGCAAGAGTCCGCTTTGAGCTTTTCCAAAAGGGTTTGCCTATTAGGACAAGGCTCTCCGAATCTTGGGAACCACTCGGTTTGTATTCTGTTATAGATTTCGGTAAATCTTAAATACATCAGATTGCCTTCTATTTTAAGATGAATATTAAGGTGCAGTTTGGTAAGTTCTGAACCGCTGAGACACGCCAAAAACACATCCCAAAACTTGTTGAATACATTAGCAGAATCCAATTTCCTGCGGAGATTCTGCACAAAATCATCAAAAACGGAGAGCATCTCTCCCGTGCTGAAAGGGAAGATAATCTCATTGGTCTCTTTCAAGATTTCGTGGGTAGCCCCTAAAATGGCATAATTGGTAATAATCCTATCAATCACCCCTTTGAAGGCTTCTCGCTCTTTCAGAGCCTTCTTATATAGATTAAATTTATCTCCGAATTTTGCTTGAAATAAAGGGCGATGCCAAACAATTTTCTGCATATACTCGGTGATGCCTTCGGAGGTCATTTTTTCTAAAAGTTCAAACTCGGTGATTTCTTCTCTGGTAAATTGGTTTTTGGTCATTTCTCCATAGATGAGCCTTGTCAAGACGGCTTCATCGGTAGGGGATTGGTTTCCTGTCACGATGGCTGCACAGAGAATCGGGGTGGAATCTGTGGAGACATTGGAGTCCAAAGTCGCACGGCGATAAGAACCTCTATCCCAAAGCCCTTTGAGCATACCATCAATTTCTTTATCTCCGTTGGTAAATTCTGATAAATGCACCAGCATATTAGAAAACTCACCAAAGCTTCTGAGCTTGGCTTTCCCTGTGGATTGTTTATTTTCCAAGTTGATAAAATCAGTTTTAATAATGCCAAACATCTTTTTCATACAAGCATAAAGCTCATCTTTCCCCGTAGATGGTGGTCCATAAAGGAAGAATAGCGGAAAGCCTTTGGCAACATCGACAATCAAATCCTGATGTGCCGCCGCAAAAGCAAAAAGCATTCCTAAAATGCCGTATTCTCTATGCACTTTGACCATTTGCTCTAAATATTGAGAAAACGGATATTTGGCCGAGCTTAAAATGATGCGTTTCTGTTGCACGAATTTATAGGCATTTCCTTTATAGATTTCATTGGCACTCGGCACATAGAAGCTTTGCCCTTCAAAGTGGAAGAGTCCGTTTTTATCTATTTCTATGTTTGGTTGTCCTGGTACGGTTACGGAATTATTCCAGCAAAAAAATCCTTCGGCGTTCCAGCCCAAGACATCTATTTTTCTCCCTACGCCCATTTTATCATAAAGATAAGCGGTGAGTTTGTCCAGTTCCTTTTGGTTGCCATAAAATTGATAATTCCCTTGGTTAGTTAGAATATCCTTAAATCTTTGCGGAGCAGTCATGGAGTTCGCTGGCATGTCAAAGATTCTTTCTTCACCTCGGACATTACAGACTTTTACCAATTTTGAAGGAAATTTCTCATCATTCATATGCTGTAAAATCTCAATGGAGAAATTAGAAATGCTCTCAAAAGTATTGGCACCATATTCATTAAATTGCTCCACAAAAATCTCATTATCAGAAATGAAAAGCTGATAATTTTTGATGATGGGTAGGAGAATGTCTATCGGTGTGGTAACCTGCTTCGGCAGGATGTAGTCCTCATTAGAGGCGTTTAGTTTTTCTACTTTTTGGGCTTCTTGCTCCTGCATGAGCGTTTTTAGCACGGCAGGGCTTTGTTTAGAGACCTTTCTCAATTGTTCCAAATAGATGGATTGCAAGGTAATATCAGCAATTTTTCCTATGGTTTTCACCAAAAATTTAAGCCCATTGGCTCTATCCAGTTCATCACCCGAGAGATGTTTGAGCATTAAAACTTCAAAACCATTAATGATATAGGGTTGCAGGGATTTTTTCAGAGCATCATCTTCGCTGAAATCTGCTGACCTGGAATAATCATCAGGGTCAGCATCATTGGGGAGCTGACAAACTTCCACCTGAAAGCCCTCCCCTAAAAGGATAGGGATATTTTTCACCATGGCATCTTTCCCTGCCTTATCACCATCAAGACAAAGGGTGATTTTGCTGGTGAGCTTTTTTAGTTTTTGAATGTGTTTTGTGGTGAGAGCCGTTCCGTTCGTGCCTACGGTATTGGGAATACCGAATTTTTGCCAAGCGATAACATCATTATAGCCTTCGGTGAGCCAAACTCTATTTTCTTTGTAAATACTATTTTTGGCAAAATTTAAGCCATAAAGAAACTGGTCTTTTTTATAAATATCCGTTTCGGTAGGGTTGAGCCACTTACCGAATTCTTTATTGTCATCAAGTCTTCTTCGAGCAAAACCAAGCACATTATCCAGCTCATCAATCAGTGGATAAACTAGCACATTGAAGAATTTGTCTTGGTTTTTATCGGTGATAAGGTCTAGGTCTTTCCCTATTTGCACCGCTCCGTTTTGGGCAAATAAATTATAAATGAACTGATGCCCAGGAGCAAAGCCGAGTCCGTAATCTTTGACCTCCTGCTCGGTGTAGTTTCTTTTCTTGATTTCTTGCCAAGCGGGATGGGAGCGGTCTAATTTGAAAAGCTCTTGCTGGAACTTTCTCGCTAAAGACTTATTGTATTTTTTTAGCTCATCGGCTCTTTGCTTTTTTTCTTGGTAAGCCGTGGCGTTTTCTACTTTGTCATAGACCACGGGTTTGCCGACTTGCTTTGCAAGTTCCTCGATGGCTTCTGGATAGCTCATTCTCTTTTTTTCCATGAGAAAAGTAATGGCATTCCCTCTTTTATCCGAAGAAAAATCCGTGAAAGACTGTCTTTCTGCATTGATCATACAGCTTGGTGTTTTCTCTTCATTAAAAGGCGATAGGCAAAAATAATGTCTGCCCTTCTTACGGAGTTCTATCCCTTCTCGCTGGAAGACGGAGATAATATCCACCTCACAGAGCAGTGTTTCTATAAATTCATTAGAGATATAAGGCATAGTGTTTTTAGCTAATGGGTTAGAATAATTTTAGTTGTTTTTTATCGACCTGCAGTGTCAGTTCAGCCACCACAGACCCTAAAATCGGGTTGTTTTTTATGGTTTTTCTTGCTCTGCGAACATCGATTTTAATAATTTTAGCAAAAAAATAGCCCTGCCCCTGCAAAGAGATACAGGGCTGAAAAATTATAATTTAGTATGGATTTTTAGATTTATGCTACTGCCGTAGGCGTATGCATACTGGTGATAAGCTCTCGGAAGGCTTTTGCGAAGCTGCTGCCACGCCCAAAATAGGCTTTTTTCTTGTCTAAGAAAAACTGGATACGCATTTCTGTGCCGTGTTTGGCGGTAGTGATGCGGATAGCTTTGGGGTTCATGGCATCGCAGAAGTCCTGGAACTCTTGAAAAGAATAATCTGAAAACTGAAAAGTGATTGCATGTGCTCCGTGTCGTGGAGTTGCCGTTAGCATCAAGGTACTGTTGTTCCCTTGAACTAAATTTTTTACTGAGTGTAGCATTTGTAAAAAATTTAATTATCATTAAAAATAGAGAAAGCGTGGCTCTCCCGAAGTTGCTACACTCACTTATAACGGTGTTATAAGAATTGGGATACACCACGCCTAAGCGTTTATGTGGTATTCTGTAAATTCTATGATTTACACCGTTAATTGAATGTAGCAGTGCAAATTTAGTAAATATTTTGATATGAGCAAGGGGTAGCATGGGTTATTTTTCTGGGAATAGTTCTAATTGTAGTTGTTTAATGCCTTGTTTTAGGGCTTTCATTCTTTTTTTATTGATGCTGTTTAGTTTTTCTTCAATGGAGAGAAACTCTGCGAAGTCTTCTGGGTGTTTTTTTAGGAGTTCTTCTCGTTTTAGTTTCAGTTCTTCCTGTGCTTTGAGTTTTTCGGCGGTGGCATCTTTCAAGTCTTTGAAATGCCCCAAAAGCATTCTGTCAATGGTAGTATAGACCCAAAGTTCAAACTCCACATCCAGCCACGCGGCGAATTTTAGTGCGAGTCTTCTATCAAAAAGCACTCCATTTCTACCTTTATATTCTATCACTTTGGAAATTATTCGACCCCCATTTGGGGGTAGATTATTTTCTTTTTGCAAGAAATTTTCTAATACTTTTATATAATTTTGGGCATGGTCGCTTCTTAGAAAGTGATTTATTCTTTTATTGAATGCTTGTGCCATCTGTGTGGCATTGACCATAATATTTTCTCCATTAAGGGCAAATTCTATATCGGTATTATTATAAATAGTGTGTAGTACTTTCATTTTGTTATTTTCTTATATTTTTATATTCGCCCACCATTTGGTGGTAGATTATTTTATTTGCATACTCACATCTGAGGGAGCAGATTTTTTTTCTAAAAGCAAGAATTTTCGCTTTTTATATTTAACTGTATTGTATTTACAATATAATTGGTAGGTTTTCACTGACCGTTTTAGACCTTCCACTAAATGAAGGAAGCTGTTTTTACTAAAAAAACCTGCACCGCACGAGGCAAGTGCAGGAAAATCTAATAATTTATAAATAAAATGAAAAATGTTTTTGGTGGCATCTGGGGCATTCCCAGCCGTCTAATCTAGCATCCCAAATTTTACCACATTTCGGGCATTCTCGCCAGATTTCGTGGTTTTGGGGCTTATAAATTTTCTCCTGGTTTGATGACATGATTCGTTATTTTAATGAAACCTAAATTTTCCATTCTCTGGATATACCAAGTGGTGTTGGAGTGGATTTCTTCTCTTAATCTTCGCCGAAACTCTGGTAAGCACATGAACTTTCTGAATTTGAAAATTTCTTTGCAAAAATTTTGATAATCATCTGTTCTTATGAGAGATAGAGTTAGTTTTTTCTTTTCCAAAGTTTCTAGTGGAGAAGGGATTTTAATCTCTGAAAATCTCTCTTTTATTTTTCTTTTTCCTTTAGCCTCTCCAAGAACCCAAGTATAGTGATTGATTTTTTGGTAAGATCTATTGTTCATATAATAAGTTTTTAGAGAAAAAACCACTGCACCCCATCTGGGCTGAGATATGCTGATAAAAACTGGAAAAATCATCTCCTTCGCGGTTTTACAAGAAATTAACAAACTTTATTTTTTATGAAAGATCTCATCTTCATTAAACCCTTCTTTTTTGTAGAAATCAATTTGTTCAGGAAGTCTCAAAATATCATTTTGAGATTTGGCAAGTCTTATAATTGTATCTTGCCTTTTTTTCATATGTAGGCTTAATTTTAGTGAGAAATCATTGTCTTTAATTATTTTCTCTAAAATTTTTTTAGATAATAAATATTTCATATTTTTACGGATAGATTTTACGGATATAAAATAATTAAATTATATAATTCAATTTTACGGACAAAACTAAACAATATAATTCAATATTGAAAGAAATAATTTAATTATTTTATTCAAAGCAATGTATTTTCATGGAAATGAGAGATTTAAAGTTTAGGATATCAGAACTATTAAAGGATAAGTTTAATGGTAATAAGAGTGAGATGGCAAGAGTAATAAATTCTAGCCAACCTTCTATTACTAAATGGATAGAGGGGATTTCTTTTCCTGAATATAAAGCGATATATAATTTGTGCGTAGAATCTAAAATAAATCCTATATGGTTAATTTTAGGTGTTGGTAAAAGAGAATTAGATATCGAAAATTCTTCTGGTGGTATATCAGCATATCAAATAGGAAGTAGTAATTCCAATATTACTCAGATATCGCATAGTAACCATTTACTAGCTAATGAAAATGAAGCCTTAAAAAGAGAAAATCTTTTATTACGAGAAATGATAGAGGTGTATAAAAAACAATCTAAAAAGTAGATTTTGGATCGTTTTTGACACAAATAAATAATGAAGATAAAGAGTCAGAGAGTATTAGAGTGTTTGTAAAATTCCCTGTGGGTCTACACTGAATTTTAGCAACTACTTCAAGTAGTTGCTTTTTTATTCTTAGTGATTTTAGGGCTTTGGTCACGATTTTGGTCACGGTAATTCTAAATTTTATACATATTGAATTTCTTTAAAAGATATTGAATCATTCTTTGTGGAAAATATAAATGAAGCTTTCATAATTCTTTTTCAAATACAGAAAAATAAAGAGTTTGGTCTCTGGAGGAGGGTATACCAAAAAACTTTTGAGGTAGGGGGATAGATAAATGTAAGTAGTAGGATAATCCTCTCTTCTCATGATGCAAAATCCCTTATTTTTCTCCATTTTTTATCTCAAAACCCTTTTCATGGTACTTTTAGCCATTTTCACATTGTTGTCTTTTTTGATATTTCGTTTTGTTAAATATAAAAAAATATTGAAAATTTTGAAGAATGAGATTTTACAAAAGTGAATTTATTAGAAGGAGTTATCATTTGACCATAAGATAAATATTTATTGAAAAAATCAGCTCAAAGTATTACTTTACAATATAGAGAAGAGTTTTCTAATAAGGCTTTTGATAGTAGAGAAAGACAAAGAGTAGAAGAAGAAAAATAGGGACTACAAAATTTTGTAGTCCCTATTTTAGTTTACTTATTATGTAAATACTTGATTTACAATATCGTTGCAGAAAGGAAGGGATTTATATTTTAATATCTTAAAATATCATAAACTCTCAATTTGTTGAAAATCATCATGTAAAATACTTTGTTATGTATCATACATTATTATAAAGTCTTATAAACTCTCACAAAATTAGTCCCTGTTTTTTTATATTAGGGACTAAATTATTTTCTGTATTAAATGGGTTTTCGCCAAAATGGGCGAAAACTATAATTGCCATATAATGTGGTAAGACTATCAATCATAATAAATTAAATTTCTCGATTGCATTGATTTTAGTTTCATCAGGAGTAGTGGTTTGCATCCCTCCCTCCGCAAGCCCATATTCGATGGCGCCTCTGCTCCCCCGCCGTACTCCCCGCTGAAAGGGCTAACTTTGGCAGTGAAGCAGCCCCGTCTTTAGGCGCTTCGCGAGCCAATGGCTCGTACGTAGGCAGATAATAAACAGACTTCCAAAAGAGCTTCTTGAGCCAGAAGACCTCATGTTATTTATTAGGTCGAATCCACGGCTGAATAGGGATTTATTGAAGAATATCATAAGTGAAAATGAAGCTCTTGAGAAGCTTACTGGATTGATTCAAGACTCGAAATCTGTTATGTACACTTCGGTACTAACAACTAGATAAATGAAACCAATAAAGAAAATTTCAGACGTTAGCCCTTTCATTCTTCTAAAGTTTTATTTGGTTCATCCGAGATTTTGTGTGATGACTTAACTGTGGAACAGGGAAAAAGCTGGCTCTATCTTTAGTGCCATTGAAAAGTTA
>CAUTLL010000028.1:0-9199 GCA_963539275.1 uncultured Flavobacteriaceae bacterium | reverse complement strand
GAACCTTATGACTTTTATAATCCTCCTTATGACCCCTATGAATATGATTTAATATATATTTATACCGCATTACTTATTCCTTTATTTTGGTTTGGGTTAGCTCAAGCATTTAAAAGATCTCATGATATAGGAAATTCAGGTTGGTGGCTATTATTATTAGTTCCTTTTTCTTTATTCTTTCCCGTCTTCTTCTTTATTTATAATGTGGTATTATTGGTTGCAGAAGGAGATGTAGGATCTAATGAATATGGAGAAGATCCTAAAAAAGATGAGAGAAAAAACCTTAGTGAATAATAAATTTTTATTTGAGTTGATTTATACTTTCTACTTTTTAAAATAAATATCCCATAACACTGAGCAATTGTTATTAGTTTTATAAATAAAAAACCACCATTTTTCGGTGGTTTTACTATTTTAATTTCAAAAAGTTATTTTTTCAAATTTCTGATTCCCATTTCATAAAGAGCAAATGAAAGAAGGTCTGCATTTTCATTAATCACTTGGTCTGTGGAACGCCCTGCTCCATGCCCTGCATTCATCTCTATTCTTACCAAAATAGGATTTGGACAAGACTGCTTCTCTTGTAATTCTGCCCCAAATTTGAAAGAATGAGCAGGAACCACACGGTCATCATGATCACTAGTTATGATCATCGTAGAAGGGTAGCAAACACCTTTTTTAACATTATGCACAGGAGAGTAAGATTTTAGATACTCAAACATTTCCTTGCTATCATTTGCCGTTCCATAATCATAAGCCCAACCAGCACCTGCAGTAAAGGTATGATATCTTAACATATCTAAAACTCCTACACCAGGGAAGGCTACTTTGGCAAGGTCTGGTCTCATCGTCATCGTTGCTCCTACTAAAAGCCCTCCGTTAGAACGCCCAGAGATTGCCATATACTCAGGAGATGTATAACCATTTTTTTGTAAATATTCCCCAGCAGCGATGAAGTCATTAAATACATTTTTCTTCTGTTGCTTTGTACCAGCATCATGCCATTTTTTACCATACTCACCACCTCCACGGATATTTGGCACGGCATAAATTCCTCCATTTTCCATCCAAATAGCATTCACAGGAGAGAAAGATGGTGTGAGACTTACATTAAATCCACCATAAGAATATAAAATGGTAGGATTTTTTCCATCTAATTTAATCCCTTTTTTGTAACTAATCATCATTGGAATCTTCGTTCCATCAGCGGAAGTATAAAATACTTGCTCAGAAACATAATCGTTAGGATTAAATTTCACATTCGGTTTTTGATATATAGAAGACTTTCCTGTTTTAGGATTGAATTTATAGATAGTACTTGGAGTAATAGAATTAGTAAAAGAAAAATATAACTCTTCATCTTTCAATTTTCCATTAAATCCACTCACTGTCCCCGAACCAGGCAATGAAATGTATCTAACCAATTTCCCATTATAATCATATTGCTGAACAAAAGATAAGGCATCTTTCATATATTTAGCAAATAAAAATCCTCCACCTATAGAAATATCCAATACATTTTCATTTTCTGGGATAATCTCCGTCCAATGACTAGGATTATTAATATTAAATTTTACAACTCTTTTATTTGGAGCATTTTTATCTGTGATAGCATAAATAAAATCTCCTTTTGTATCAATTATACTTGTGTTAAAATCATATCCTAACTGAACAGGAATAAAATTACTATTTTTATTTAAGTCCTTTATGTAAAGTTCATTACCATTCGTAGCATTCGCTGCAGAAATAATTAAAAATCTTTGATCATCAGAAACACTTGCAGAAATATATCTTCTCTTAAAATCCTCTCCACCGATAATCAATTGGTCTTCTGACTGCTTAGTTCCTAACTTATGAAAATAAATTTTATGCATATCCGTCTTTGCAGAAAGTACACTACCTTCTGGTTTTTCATAGCGAGAATAGAAAAAACCTTCTTCTTTAAACCATGCAATTTCACTAAACTTCACATCTACAAGAGGTTCATTAATTTGTTTTTTAGTAACAGCATCTAGAATGATGATTTTATTCCAATCACTCCCTCCTTCTGAAATTTTATAAGCAACAAGATTTCCTTTTTTATTAAAACTAATTCCCGATAAGGAAGTAGTTCCATCAGCAGAAAATTTATTTGGGTCTAGAAATACTTCTTTTTTTCCTCTTCTATTAGTTCTATATAGTACAGACTGGGCCTGTAATCCATTATTTTTATAAAAATAAGTATAATCTCCATGTTTGAAGGGTGCAGATACTTTTTCATAGTTCCAAACATCTTTCAATTGCTTAACGATTTCCTCTCTATAAGAAATTTTAGAAAGATAATTATTGGTAAAATCCACCTCTCTTTTTACCCAATCCTTCGTGTCTTCTGCTCGGTCATCTTCTAACCAGCGATAAGGATCTTCCACAGAAATACCGAAATAAGTATCCTTGTGTTCTACTTTTTTAGTTTCTGGATATAACATTGTTGTTTGTTGAGCTTTCCCAATGGCAAAACATAAAGTTGCCAAAGCAAGCGTAGTTTTTACATTCATATTTAATATTTTTTAATAAAATTTAACCAAAAGTAATCATTTTAGTTACTAAATACAAACTGTGAAGGTACAAAAAAAATTGCTTATCAAATAAAAAATATTATATTTGCTGACAAATATCATAAAATATGGTTATAGAACATCATTTAGAAATAGAACATAACTTCCAAAGTATTTTCTGCGAAAAATCTTTTAAGGAAAATCTTCCTGATGATGAATTTCAAAAATATTTAGATAGCAAACAAACAATAAACATAGGAAAAGGAAAACTAGTTTTCAAAGAGGGTGAAATGCCTAAAGGAGTTTTCTATATCGAAAAAGGTGCTGTAAAGCTCTATAAAATGGGATTTAATAAAAAAGAACAAATCCTCCGCTTTGCCAAAGAAGGCGATTTAATAGGCTACCGAGCACTATTATCAGAAGAGGAGTATGGTGCCTCCGCTGAGGCAATGAATCCCGTACAGGTATCATTTATTCCTTCTAAAATCTTTCACAAACTGTTAATGACCAACCCCAAACTATCATATGCATTCCTTCAAAAAATTTCTTATGAATTAGGAGAGTATTCTAATACTATCACTCTACTCGCTCAAAAAACTGTAAGAGAAAGATTGGCAGAAATTTTATTCTTATTAGACAAAAAAATGGGAAGAGACCCTGAAGGTTTTATCCGTCTTACCCTCACTCGTGAAGAAATTGCCAATCTTATCGGAACTGCCACAGAAAGTGCTATCAGGCTAATTTCTGAGTTCAAAAATGATGGTCTAATAGAAGTGGAAGGTAGAAATATAAAAATTCTCAATCAAGATAGATTGAAAAAATTAGGACATGTAGATTTTAATTAAAATAATGAGATTGTAACCTTTGCAATCTCTTTCCTTTTATTATTCCTTAAACAAAATAAAAATGTCAATACATGCTGATATTAAAAGAATTACGATAGAAACTCTTCGGAAAATGAAATCCGAAAGAGAGAAAATCACCATGCTTACCGCCTATGATTATACCACTGCAAGAATGATAGACACAGGAGGGATTGACACCATTTTAGTGGGAGATTCCGCAGCAAATGTAATGGCAGGACATGAAACCACTCTTCCTATTACTCTTGACCAAATGATTTATCATGCTCAATCTGTGGTAAGAGGTGTCAAAAGAGCTTTTGTAGTAGTAGATTTGCCTTTTGGAACTTATCAAAGTGATTCTCAAAGAGCATTAGATTCCGCCATTAGAATCATGAAAGAAACAGGTGCTAACGCTATTAAATTAGAAGGTGGCGAAGAAGTTTCAGAATCTATTTCTAAGATTGTAAAAGCTGGAATTCCTGTCATGGGGCATTTGGGGCTTACTCCTCAAAGTATCAACCAGTTCGGAAGTTTCAAACTAAGAGCAAAAGAAGATGCCGAAGCTGAAAAATTAAAAAAAGACGCTCAACTTTTACAAGATTTAGGCTGTTTTTCTTTGGTTTTAGAGAAAATCCCGAGCCAATTAGCAAAAGAAGTTTCCCAAAGTATTAACATTCCTACCATAGGCATAGGTGCAGGGAATGGCTGTGATGGTCAGGTTTTGGTTTATCAAGATTTTGTAGGAATGAACGAGGGCTTCAAACCGAAATTTCTTAGAAAATACCTTAATCTATATGAAGAAATCACAGGTGCCGTTCAGCAATATGTAAAAGATGTGAAAGACTCTTCTTTTCCCAATGAAAACGAGAGTTATTAAGAAATAACAAAAAGGATATGAAATATAGATATTATATTTCAATCCTTTTTTTTGCAATATTATAATAATTACTCTCCTTTTCTATTCCTATAAATCTCCTATTTAAATTAAGACTAGCAACTCCTGTAGATCCTGATCCCATAAATGGATCCAATATTAAGTCAGATTCATTTGTATGAATTTTTATAATATCCATCATTAATTTTATAGGCTTCTGTGTTGGATGCTCAGTTCTCTCCTTGCCTAATAGTGTTGATGTTTGAAAAAAAGCCCGTTCATAAGATTTACTACTATTTCTATTAAAAATCCATTTTGAATTTTTACTTTTCACTGCCCAAATTGCAAATTCCATATCTTGAACATATCTTCTATTTATATTTCTAGGCATTGGATTTAGTTTTTGCCAAACTATGATATCTTTCACCACACCACCTAATTTTTCTATCTTATTACAAATTTCTGAAATATATTTATAAGAACAGAAAATAATCATACTTCCATTTTTATCTAATAATGGATAAGCATAATCCAACCAATCTGTTGGACTAAAATTCCAATCCCAATTACCAAAATTAATTCCTTTTCTTTTCCCTTCCATTGTATTAAAGTTATTTTCAATAGAAATATTATAAGGGGGATCTGTAATAATATGATTAACTACTATCTGTTTATCAAAAAGTTCCTTTAAAGTAATAAAACAATCATTATTAAATATTTGATAACAATTATTTTTTATATTAGAAAATAAATTATTCACTTAAGTATTTTTTTATCTCATTGGCAATAGAAAATGCCAATTTAGGTGGTACAGCATTTCCTATCTGTTTGCAAATTTCTGTTTTTTTTCCATAAAAAATAAAATCATCTGGAAAACTTTGTAATCTCGCTGCCTCTCTCGGTGTAATTGCTCTATTTAAAAATGGATGAGAATTTCGTCCATTACTTGGCGTGTCGAATCTTGTATCTATAGTTGGAGAAAATTCATTCCATTTTAATCTTCCCCAAGTTGTATTAAATTTTTGATTACCCCACAATTCTTTTGGTAAATCATTTTTACTTCCTTCTGCTGGAATCAACGACAATTTATACAAGGCAATCTCATTATGATTAGTTGCTTGATGATTAAATAACATTACACTATTTTTTCTCATTTGCTTTTGATAATCGGATTTTGCATCTTCTCTATAATTTTGCTCAAAACTTCCCTCCCCACTATTTAAAAAACATAAATCCGAAATAGCATCTTCAACTTTTATCTCTTTTTCTTTTATAATATTATCAAAATCAAATACCTTATCCTTTATTCCTATAATAAACACTCTTTCTCTACTTTGAGGTACACCATAATCCTTTGCATTGAGTATTTTTATACTAACCTTTAAGCCTATTTCTTGCAACTCTTTTTCTATTTCATTAATAAAATAACCATTAGATGTATTTTTCAAAGCTTTTACATTTTCCATCACGATAAAATCAGGCTTTATCTCTTTAACTAATTTTAAATATTCTCTAAACAGAAAATTTCTTTCATCAGCTAAACCTAATTTTTTTCCTTTTAAAGAAAATCCCTGACAAGGAGGTCCACCCAAAATCCCCTTAATTCCCTTATTTCTTGCAAAATCTATTATTTGATTTTTTAAATCATCACTTTGTAAATCTCCACATATCACAGTAGATAAATGATGATTTTTCTTAAATGTTTCCAAAGCAGATTCATTAAAATCTACACCTAATAAAACTGAAAAACCAGCTTGTTCAAAACCTAATGATAAGCCTCCTGCTCCCGAAAATATATCTAATACTTTTATCATCTTAATCTATCATATATAAAATCAATTACATCTGTATTTGTTGCATCTTCTGAAAGAAAATTAAAACAGAATTCTTGGGTTTTAGGTGAATTTTTTAAAATATTAGATATTAAATGTTTTTGATAAATTTCATCTGCTCTGTTTTTAGTTAAAGCTCTATGGCAAGATGGACATAATTTTACTAAATTATCAATTTGATCACAAGTATTATCTGCAGAAAAAGAAATACAATGATGTATTTCTAAATAATATCTATCAGAATTTTTATATTTAAAAGTTCTATTTTCAATAGAAAATTCATCTTTACAAGCAACACAAACATCATCAAAAAATATTCTAACATATTTTACAATACCTTGATTTCGAGATATTTTATTATCTAGAGATTCATTATAATCAAATCCTAACTCTTTTCTTAATTTTTCTGCTTCATTTTCTGTAATTATACTATTATTTAGAACTTTTTTTCCATAAAATAATACTCTGTCAATGAAAGGAGTTTTATCATTTTGTGAAATATTTTTAGTTTGAATAATTTTTTTATTACTAAGTAATATATTTGATTTATAGATATTAATTTTAGACAATTCATTTTTTAATCTATCATAAAAGTATCTTAAATTTATTCTGAATTGTGTATTCCTTTTATTTTTACCACTTATATATTGCTCTTGTAATTCTCTAAAATTTAAATTTAATTGTCTTAAATCAGATATATTTGTTAATAATTTAAATAAGTTATCTAAATATACATCATTTACAATATCTCTAATCAAATCAACTGCAAAATAATTCCTTGTAAAATCTACACTACCACGAAGTCCAAAAAATGCTAATAAAATTTTATTTTCAAAATCATCATTACTTATATTCTCTTCCACACGCTTTTGTTGAATAAGATCATAAACTTTTTTTAAAAAAATTTCTATTGGTTGTTCAGATTCTATAAAAAAAGAATGCTTTATTCCCTTATAGGAAAAAGGCATATGATAATAATCATTTAATAATTGATTATTTTGCTCATAAAGTTTATCATTTAATTCTATAGATGCAAATTTAGATTCTTTATAAGATGATGTAACCTCAAATATTCTTTCTTCAAATGTTTTTATATTAGCAAAAACACATAATAATGCATCTAAAGTTGCATTTGCAAAAAAAACTTGATCTGTCATTTTAAATTATCAGTTAATCGATCACAAAAGTACAAAAGTATTTTTAATTAAAATTATACCCGACATCCACCAAAAACAATCCTTGAGCTGGAGCTGAAATCCCTGCCGAACTGCGGTTTTGATTTTCTATAATCGTTCGCAAATCTTCGGGCTGAATTTTCCCTAAACCAATCTCCACCATAGTGCCGACAATCGCTCTGACCATATTTCTCAAAAAACGATTGGCAGAAATAGTAAATTTCACCTCATCACCGTCTTGTTCCCATTTTGCAAGGTAAATTTCACAAAGATTGGTTTTATTATCTCCGCCTACTTTAGCAAAACTCCCAAAATCTCGGTACTCAAACAGGATTTTACACGCCTCATTCATTTTATCAATATCCAAGGTTTTTCTGCGAATTTGCCAACAAAAATCTTGATTAAATGGATTTTTACCTTGATGAATGAAATAATGATAAGTTCTGTAAGTCGCACTAAATCTGGCATGTAAATCATCTTTTACCCTAAAAATCCGATGAATAAAAATATCATTTGGTAAGAAAGAATTGAGCCTATCCACCAAGTTTTTAGGGAGATTTTGTTCGGTATCAAAATGGGCAAAAATCTTTTTGGCATGGACGCCAGTATCCGTTCTTCCTGCTCCTGTAGTCTTAATTTCTTCCCTTAAAATCAAAGAAAGAGCCTTTTCCAAGACTTCCTGAACGGAGATTTGATTGGGCTGAATTTGATAACCGAAGTAATTTTTGCCATTATAAGAAAACTCTATAAAATACCGCATAAGATAAAAATAATATTTTGCAAAAGTCGTAAAAAATCCATTAAATTTGCTTCCTTTAAAGATGAAAAAAATCCTTTTACTTTCCGATACACACTCTTATATAGATGACCGAATCTTAGAATACGCCAAAAGTGTTGATGAAATCTGGCATTGTGGCGACTTTGGTTCTATGGAAGTAGTGGAAAAATTAGAACAAATGAAACCCCTCAAAGGCGTTTGGGGAAATATTGATGATTACAAAATCAGAAGAATTTTCCCAAAGGTCAATCGTTTTCTCTGTGAAGAAGTGGAGGTTCTGATGATACACATCGGTGGTTATCCCAATAAATACACTCCATTAGCCCAAAAAGAATTTAAGAAAAAAATACCTCAACTCTTTATTTCTGGACATTCTCATATCTTAAAGGCAATGTATGATGAAAAATTAAAACTTCTGCACCTTAACCCTGGAGCATGCGGCAAGGTCGGTTGGCACAAAGTCAGAACCATGATGAGATTTAGCATAGAAGGAAAAAATATTAAGGATTTAGAAATTATAGAATTAGGACACAAATGAAAATAGGGGACAAGGTATCAGTTATAGATGAAGATTTAAAAGGGAAAATCATATCCATTTTAGGGGATGAAATCCAGATACAAGATGAGCATGGTTTTGAATATTTTTTTCATCAGAGTAGGGTAGTAGTGCAGAATAAAAACTTATACCATGATATTTCTGTGGTTAAAAAAGAAGAAAACATCAAAAGCATCTCTAAAAAACACGCAAAAAACGAAATGGTTTTAGACCTTCATTTTGATAGATTAGTTAAAAATCCGCAGGAATATGACTCTTGGGAACGGCTTTTCATTCAAAAAGAAAAACTACAAGAAACCCTTGATTTTTGCCGAGCCAATAAAATAAAAAACTTGGAAATTATCCACGGACTGGGTGATGGTACCCTACAAAATATGGTCTATGAAGTTCTAAAAAACTCCGCCCATATAGAGTTTGAGGAAAATGAGTTTTTCAAACATTCTTCCGCTTCTGTGAGAGTAAGGGTGTTGTGAAAAAGAAAGTCCCAAAAATGAATTTATCTCTATTTTTAGGACTTTTTGTAAATTAATTTCTACTTTAAGATGATAATATCATTTCTATTATCAATCTCTATGCTTCCAAATTGCTCTAATACTGATTGTCAT
>CAUTLL010000027.1:0-9295 GCA_963539275.1 uncultured Flavobacteriaceae bacterium | reverse complement strand
AAGAACCCAAATAGAACTTATTGAATATTTTTTTGACACAGATGAAGTTGATGAAATTTGGATAACTTTCCCCGATCCTCAAATTAAGTACAAAAGAACAAAACATAGACTTACCAATCCTGAATTTCTTAACAGATATAAAAAAATACTAAAAGATGATGGCATCATTCATCTTAAAACAGATTCGGAGTTCTTACATGGTTACACTTTGGGACTATTGCAAGGTATAGGACACGAAATCATCTCTGCTCATCATGACATCTACGGAGCTCCTGAATATGAACCTGGAACACCTCTACTTCGAGAGATAAAAACTTATTATGAAGGTCTTTTTTCAGCGAAGGGAAAAACGATTACTTACATTAAATTTAGATTAAAAAAATAAAAACACAAATTCTTATCTAACAATGGATAAACAAAAAAGTTATTATACTCTTGGCTATTTTAGATATTTCAAAAATATTATTGGATGGCACATTTACGGATATATTTTAATCAATTTCCTAATTGGTTTTTTAGATGGATTGGGGCTAACGATGTTTATTCCGCTTCTTTCTATTGCTACTGGAACAGATACAGGGAAAGAATCTTTAGGGAATCTTGAGTTTTTTACCAAATTCATTAATTATATTGGATTAAAGTTAACTCTTACCTCTATTTTAGGATTTATGATCACCCTTTTTATTCTCAAAGGGGCTTTTTATTATTTTAGAATCATTTATTTTGCTAAAATTAGAATGAAGATTATAAGAGATGTCCGATTTTCTCTTCTGCAAGGTTTAAGTAACATGTCTTATTTAGGATTTACCCATACAGATGCAGGAAAAATACAAAACAATATGGTCAGTAATGTGGGGAAAATATTAGCCGCTATGACCTCTTTTTTTGGTACTTTTCAGCATCTTATCATGCTTATCACCTATGTAGGACTTGATTATGGTTGGGATAGGCGGTGCTTGTACCAATTTTCTATACCGATATGTTGGTGAAATCATCAAAGATATTTCAAAAAAACAAGCATTTTTAGGTGATGATTTCAATGGCATTCTTATTCAAACTATTCACAATTATAAATATTTGAAAGCTACCAACTCTTTTAAAAACTATGAAAAAAAATTAAAGGATATTCTTTGGAAAAATGATGAATACGATTATAAAATGACGAGTATAGGAGGCATCACGGAAAGTCTTCGTGAGGTTATCATTGTTTCCATTATAGCTATCGTCATTATCCTTCAAATAGAATTTATGAAAGGAAATTTTGGAGAGATTTTGGTCAGTTTATTACTCTTTTATCGTGGTCTAGGGCATTTGATTACAATCCAAGGAAGTTGGAATGGTTTTCTCGGTGCATCGGCTGGATTAGAACAAGTAGAAGCTCTTTTAGATGATTTCAAAAAACATAAAGAACCTTCTCATCAAAACACAATCCATCATATAAAAGATATAAACATACAAAAAATAAGCCTATCATATGGCAATACCCCTATCTTGAAAGATATTAATTTTAATATCAAAAATAAAACATCAGTTGCTTTCGTAGGAGAATCTGGAGCTGGAAAAACAAGCCTTGCTAATATCATCTGTGGTTTATTACAACCTAATGATGGTAAAATTTTAGTAGAGAATCAATCTCTGTATGAAAGTAACCTTCCTTCTTTCAGAGATAAAATAGGATATATCACCCAAGAAGCAGTAATTTTTGATGACACTATATTTAATAATATCACTTTTTGGGCAGAAAAAACATCTGAAAATATGGAAAAATTCCATCAAGTCATTAAAATGGTTTCCTTGGGAAATTTTCTTGAAGGTTTGGAAGAAAAAGAAGATAGCCGATTAGGAAATAATGGAATTTTAGTATCTGGTGGTCAAAAGCAAAGAATTTCCATCGCCCGTGAATTATATAAAGATGTAGAACTACTTATTATGGACGAAGCAACCTCAGCCCTTGACTCCGAAACCGAAAAAAATATTAAGGATAATATTGATATGCTTCACGGGAAATTTACTATGATAATTATTGCTCACCGACTTTCTACCATTAAAAATGTAGATGAGGTTTTCTTACTAGATAAGGGTGAAATTATCGATTCTGGAAACTATGAAGAACTTGTTGAAAAATCTGAAAAATTCCGTAAAATGGTGGAATTACAAGAACTTTAATTGGGTATAGATGAATTATAAGAAAATCATTTGGGGAAAGGGTGAAAAATGTTACAAAGAAATCCCCAAAGTCATTTGGATATATTGGAACTCTCCCAACTATCCTCCATTGGTAGATATCTGTATCTCTCAACTAAAGAATCTACTCATAGATTTTGAAATCAATATCACCAATGATAATAATCTGAATGAATTTCTTCCTAATATTCATCTTATGAGGAAAGATCTTCCTTTGGCAAATTATTCCGATCTTATTCGTTTAGAATTATTACAAAAATATGGTGGATACTATCTGGATGCTAGTGTTTTAATTACAAAAAATTTAGATTGGATTATTAAAATCAAACAAGAAGACAATTCAGATTTAGTAGGGTTTTATTCTGATAGTTATACTATAGATTGGGATTTTCCACTATTAGAGACATGGTTCATTGCAACTACTCCACAAAATAAATTTATTACCGCATGGACAGAGGAATTTAAGAAATGCTATACCTCTACACAACCTCATCAGTATTTTAATCAAGAAAATTTTCTTTTTCTTGATAAGTACCTGAATCATTATCTTATTGCTTATCTTGCTGCCGCTAAAATTATGAGAAATAATTCTAATTTTAGATTGAGTATGATTTCTGCTAATAATGTTGGGCATTATTATAATTTTGAAAAGAAACTTCTTCCTCATAAACTACAAGAAATATTTTTATTTAATAAAGAAGAACCCTCTTTCATACCTAACCTCATAAAATTTGAAAAAGCAGGAAGAACAGCGATAGATGAAGCGCTAAATAATGGACGATATTCTAAAAACTCTCTTCTATTCAAAATTGCACCACAACAATATTCCCTAATAAAGAGATTCTTGAAATTACCCCAATATTATATCTTTATCATCAAAAATATACTCAAGAAATATGCAAAATAAAAAACTATCCATCATTACCTTATCTTATAATCATCAAGATTTTATTACTAAAACCTTGGAGGGAATTTTTATGCAAAAAGTAAATTTCCCAATAGAACTCATACTATGTGATGATAAGTCTCCAGACAATACCCACGAAGTGATAGAAGCCTATCTGAAAAATACACCTCCGCATATAGAAGTGAAATATACTCGTCACAAACAGAATATGGGCTCTACACCGAACTTTTATTATGCTCTAAAACAAGTTACAGGAGGTTATTTAGCATTTTGTGAAGGTGATGACTACTGGACAGATGAACACAAACTACAAACTCAATATGATTTTTTAGAGCAAAATCCAGAATATGCTATTTGTTTTCATCAGGCGAATAATGTATCTCCATACTCTGAGTTAAATGGAAAGCCATTTTCTATCATAGAGGATAGAGATTATACACCTTTGGAGATTTATCAGCATTGGGTAGTGCATACGGCTACGGTGGTGATTCGTTCGGCAACATTGGAGACATTGGCCTTTAAGGAGACATTGAAAGACCCTACTTTGCAGTATTTTGATACGGCTATATTCTTGGCTGCCACTACTTTGGGCAAGATGCGAGGTTTTTCTAAAACAATGTCTGCCTATCGCCGACACGATGCAGGGCTTTCCTTTGGAGCAGTTAATTTTCGGAGAGATTTGAAACATAATCATTTGGATACGATTATTGGAAATTTCTATCAAGGAAAAATCAAACAACATTCGGATTGGCAGATATTTATTAGAAGCTATAACGACTTTTTCCAGACATTGAAGCAGGGACAATTTACTACAGCATTTCAGTTTTTGAAATGGATTTTAAAACATTATAAAAAATTGATTATTTATTTACTCAAAAAGTGGAAAAAATAGACAAAAGACAGAGACAAAAACACTAAAAATAGTTTCAATGAAAAAAATCACCATAGGTTTTTACTCTTCAAGACCATTAGAGGATAAGAGAAACTGGTCGGGGACGATGTATAAAATGTACGAGCAAATCCTAAAACACGGCTACGAAGTAATGTGGATACCCGTAGTACAACTATCCGAAAGCCAGCAAAAGATATACTCTTTCATTGAAAAATCAATGCAAAAGATATTTAATAGGGGATACAACCAGCATATTAATTTGTATAAGTCTTTAGTGCTGTCTAAGAAACTAAAAAATGCCATCATGAGGCAAAAGATAGACATATTATTCGCTCCTACGGCAGTCTGTGAACTCGCATTTTTAAAAACGGATATACCGATTATCTACCTGAATGATGCCAATATAGCTCAGTTGCTCAACTATTATCCATATTATTCAGGTTTTGGTATTTTGTCTAAAAGAGAAACACTCTGGTTAGAGAGAAAAACACTCAATAATGTGGATGTAGCCATATTCTCTTCCGAATGGGCAGTAGATTTTGCTAAGAAACACTATCAAATCCCTACTGAAAAAATAAAACTCCTAAAATTTGGGGCAAATTTGGAAGTCCCAGAGCATCTCCCATCTCGCAGAGCGATTGATGGCGAATATCGTTTCCTATTCTTAGCAGTAAATTGGGAAAGAAAAAGAGGAACTTTAGCCTTTGAAACGCTTAAAATATTGAAAAACAAGGGGTATAATGTAAAACTTACCATTGTAGGGTGCGAACCAAATATCCAAGAAAATTGGGTTGAAATTATCCCATTTTTAAATAAAAATAATCCAGCTGATTTGCAGAAAATCCAAGATTTTTTGCTGACTTCGCATTTCCTTTTTGTACCTACTGAGGCAGATTGTACTCCGATAGTATTTTGCGAGGCATCGGGCTATGGACTTCCGATAATTTCTACCGATACAGGAGGCGTGTCGGCTCATATTGAAAACGGAAAAACAGGAATTTTGCTTCCTAAAAATGCTACGGCGGAAGACTATGCCCACGAAATAGAAAAATTATTACAACATCCAGAACAGATACTAGAAAAATCCCAAAACGCCCGAACAAAGTACGAAAAGGAACTCAATTGGGAGAATTGGGGGAATCAATTTAATGATATTATAAAAAATATCTTATCTCAATAGTCGTTTTTTCCAAAATTTGAATGATAGGGAGAGAGGTATCCCACGGAATCTATCAAGCCAAGGTATATGCTTGGCTTTTAAGGCGATATTCCAATAAGTGGTTGCCCATTCTTCCTTTTGAGTCTTAGAATCCGAATCTGCAATTTTCTCTGAAAGAGAAAGCAGTGCCCCTCGCGGGTTGTTTTCCATTAGTTTGCTATATTTAGCGGAAAGTCCATCCTCTAAATAATTGCCACTTGCCAATACATAGTTGGTATATAGTACTCTATAACGCTTTCCTATCCTACGATGAACCAAAGACTCTGGACAGAACTTTTCTCCCTCAAATTGTGGGAATAGGTATTTTTTTGCAATTTTTGTTTTGTAGCAAAATGCCATTTCTCCCCAATGTTCCCAATGGAACTCACCTTCTTCGTCATAAAACCACATTTTGTTATTGTATTTTGTGGCGTCATATTGTATGTTTTCAGTGAAATGGATAAAGGTAAATCCTGCGATATTTTCTTCCTTAACTCGCTCCATAAGAGTGTAACAAGTCTCTATACAGTTTTCTAATAAATAATCATCAGAATCTATCACAATAAATAAATCACCTTTTGCCAAGGCTACTCCTGTATTAATAGCGATATGTTTTCCTTGATTTTTCTGTTTTATATAAGTGATTTTTATTATTCCTTCATCAATAAAAGACTTTATTAATGCTTCTGTGTCGTCTGTGGAGCCATCATCTACAATTACCCAATCAAAGTTTTGATTTGTTTGTGTTTTTAGGCTTTCATATAGTTTGGGTAGGGTATAGGCCCTGTTGTAGGTTGGAGTGAATATAGTTATTAATCTTTCCATAATTCGGGTAAATCTATTTTTTGATGTGGCTCTATATCCAAAACATATTTTAGCCAGTTTTCTACACCATATTTATTAACTATTTTCTCATCAATTTTGTAATAAGGTTTTTCTAAAAACTCTTTCAGCCCAGAGAAATCCTCATAATCTGTAATAAAAATATTATCAGGATGGTAGAAATCATAATTTTTAACATTAACATTATCCGTGATTATTTTTTTCTTATAATATATCGCCTCAAAAAATCTGAAACTTAGTCCATCGTGGTGTGGTAGTTTTAAGTCTAACACAGCTTTGGATTGCATCAAGTTTTGCCAATTTTCTTCGAAGGATATCCCATCATGTATAAATTTTATCCCTCCCTTGTTTTGGATAGAAACATGATTAGGAATACCTAATATTAGATTGAGTTTCAAGTGTTTTTTATTGGCGTATTCGCTAATTTTCGTTGCACATTTTATCCTATCTGGAGTGCCAGTTCCTACATAAAAAATATCAGTATCTGCCTGAGTATTTATATGTGGATTTGGAAACCAACAATTCGTAAGGGGCAAAAAATGATATTTTAATTGGTCATTTTTATCAAAGGTAAAGATTTTATCAAATAGAGGTTGGAAATCTAATATTTTTTGCCCCACATCCATCCCATCAAATTGATAACTAATCATCTGCTTAGATATTTTTCGGCAGAGTTGGATTGCTTTTTTCGAGTATAGGTCTGCACGGAAAAATAGGATATAATCTATTTTTGGGTGCTTTTTAATGATATTTTTTAATCTCTTTACATCAATTTTTTGATGATATTCATCATATTTTCTATGTAGAAAAGTTTTATCTTTGAAGAAAATTCTCCTAAAAATATTTTCGTATTTAGTCCAAATATTTACTTTAAATTCTAGGATATCGCCCCACTCTTTGGAATAAAAATGAATAGGTTCTAATCCTATTTTTTCGGCCTGAGAGCAGAAATACTCTCCTAATTGTTTATAGAGGATTAATATTTTTTCTTTTTTAGGCATTTTGTTGACCATTTTTCTGGTTATCATGTAAGCAATAGAACTTTGTTTCATTCGGAATGGAAAGTATTGCAAAGATAGTAAAATCAAGGATTTTTTTTAACTTTGCAGTAAATATTTCATAATATTTTATGAGACATACGAATAATTTTGATTTTTTGAGATTGCTTTTTGCGGTGTGGGTTATTATAACTCATTCATATCCTCTTACGGGACAGCCCGAGCAAGATTTATTATGGAAAATAACGAATGGGCAAACTGTGTTTTCGTATATTTCGGTTCGTGGATTTTTTGCGATTAGTGGTTATTTAATTATTCAGAGTTTGCTTAGGAGTAATAATTTAATGGATTATTATTGGAAGCGTATTCTTAGGATTTTTCCTGCATTGTTTGTAGTGTTACTTTTTTCTACTATTGCATGTTATTTTGCATATAGTGGCACTATGCCTTATTGGAGTAATCCTATCTACTTATACCTATTTGCCACGAAATATGGTTTTCTTTACTGAGATGTATCAAAACCAAGGCACGATAGAGGGGATATTTTCTACTAATAGGCACGGTACTCCTATCAATGGTAGCTTATGGACTATAAAAATGGAGTTTTTCGCCTATATGATGGTTTCTCTGTTATTTGTGTTTCGTAAGAATAGAAAAATATTGATTGTTTTAGTGTTGATAGTAACCGTGTATTTACAAATTATGGCTCCGTTTTTCATTAACAGAGGGAAGCATTATAATTTTTTGGCGAATATATTCCATCTAAGCCACCATCAAATGCAGGATGTATATAGTTTTTTCACAATGGGGAGCTTGTTGGCTTTATTAGAAATAGAGAAATTAAAGAAGAAAACACTCACTATAATATTTTTGGTTTCGTTGGGAGCATTGGTAGTAGCTACTTGTTTAGGATTTTTCAGATATACTCATTATTTTTTATTACCGATAGTATGTATCAGTTTTGGTATTTCATCGTGGCGATATATTAATTCTATTGGGAGTAAGATTGGCGACTTGTCGTATGGCATTTATCTTTTTGGATTTCCTGTTCAGCAGTTGATAGAATATTTCTTAAAACCTACACCATTAGAAATGATGCTATATGCATTACCCATCGTTATTATTTTTGCATATTTATCTTGGAATTTTGTTGAGAAAAAAGCATTATTGTATAAGAATTTATTTAAATGAAAAAGAGTATTTTATTCATTGCAGATAAGCCTGATTGGGCATATCATAATATCATAAAAACTTGGACTGAATTATTAAATGAAGAATATAACTGCTATGTGGCTTTTGCACAAGATTTTTTTATTAAATCTAAAAAGTTCAGCCGTTGGGAAATTCTAAAAAATAAAATAAGCCTTGCTATAAAATCCTCAAACAAGAAATATAAAATTTACCCATCTAAAACATATTCATATCCTATATATAGCGAAAATCCCGTATATGAGGTATTAAGTCAGCAAAAAACGAATAAAATTTCTTTTGATTTTATCATAGAAATGGCTTATTATTTTCAATATATTTCTGAATTTCCTTTTATAGCGAATAAGAAATTAGTGGGTATATATACCGATTCTTATCCTCACGAGGGACCATCTTTTGATGAGAAAACCAAAACTAATTTGAAGGCTCTATCACGACAAGAGTTTTATAACAGATATTTGAAAAAATATGATGGAATCATTGTAGGAAATGCCAATCTATATGATGATTATCAAAATTTCGGTAGCAAAATTGCTATTTCAAATGGTATCCATAAGGAGTCTCAATTCGTAGAAAATAAAAATGTAGGAGACCAAGAAACACTCACCATTGGTTGGACAGGAACCCCCGATAGAGAGATGAAGGGGTACCGTAGCATCATAGAGCCTGCTATTAAAGAACTACAAGGAGAAAGATTAAAAATTAAACTAAAAACTAAATTTAGCGGTAGTTATGATGAGTTACTCTCATTTTATCAAGATATAGATATTGTTTGTATTGCTTCTTCGGCTGATACAGGGCCATCACTCTTCGCAGAAGCATCACTCTCTAAAGTGCCGAGTATTTCTACAAAAATTGGTTTTCCAAAAATGATTATACAAAACGGAGAAAATGGTATCTTTGTAGGAAGAGATAAGGAAGAAATGAAATCTGCTATTAAAAAACTTTATCAAGATAGAGATTTATTAAAATCATTTTCTATGAGAATAAAAGAAGATTATTTAGAAAAATTAAATAATCAGAAATCAGTAAATAACTTAAAAAGATTATTGCACGAAATATGA
>CAUTLL010000026.1:0-9517 GCA_963539275.1 uncultured Flavobacteriaceae bacterium | reverse complement strand
AAGGCAATTCCATCTTTTAGCACTTTCCCTGAGCCTTTTCTTCCATAGTTTGGAACTTGTGGATCCTCATGCATTTCTCTTCCGAGACCGTGCCCCACAAGTTCTCTTACTACTCCATAGCCGTGCTTTTCACAATAAGTTTGTATAGCATTAGAAATATCCCCCACTCTTTTTCCTCGGATACATTGTTCTATACCTTTATACAGGGATTCTTTAGTGATTTGTAGTAATTTTTTGATTTCTGGCGATACTTCCCCCACTTCAAAA
Organism: uncultured Flavobacteriaceae bacterium; assembly: GCA_963539275.1. Taxonomy (GTDB): domain Bacteria; phylum Bacteroidota; class Bacteroidia; order Flavobacteriales; family Weeksellaceae; genus JABCPE02. The sequence goes on along the minus strand of CAUTLL010000026.1, from coordinate 9,250 downwards.
GAGTAGGCATGATCTCCATAAAAACCGTTCATATACACGCCACAATCTACTGATAATACATCTCCTTCTTTGATAGGATTTTTATTAGGAATCCCATGAACAACTTCTGCATTTGGGGAAATACATAAAGAGTTAGGGAATCCATACATACCTAAAAAGGCAGGTTTTCCGCCATGGTCAAGGATAAAATCATGAGCTAATTTGTCAAGGTAAAGAGAAGTAACGCCTGGTTTTATTTCCTTGGCGAGCATTCCTAAGGTTTTAGATACCAATTGAGCACTCTCTTTCATTAAGCGTAATTCTTCTATAGATTTTAATTTAATCATAATTTTAAGATAATAAAAATAATTAAGATTTTTTAAGGTTTAGATTTGTAAAAAATTACCAATTAAAAAAGCCTTTCTTTTTCTCTTTTTTGAGTTTGGAGTATGCTTGTACTTCTCCGTTGGAAATTCCAAACTCTATTCTTTGGGTAATAATTTCGTACACTTCTCCCCAGCCAGGAAATCCGCCGAGATTTCTATCATCAATGAAAATATCCGCATCTATTTTCCTAGATTGTGTATTACCTTCAAAAACTTCTCCTTCGAAGCTGGAATTTATAGCATAAAATTCAATGCCATTTTTTTTGCAAAATTCCACAGCTTCTTGTAATCTTGAACCATGACGGTAAGTCCAGAGAATTAGCCTGTATCCTTTGGCTTCTAATCTTTTTAAGGTGTCAAAAGCAAATGCTTGTGGTTTTCCAATCGCAGGATATGCATCTTCTACAATGGTGCCGTCAAAATCAATTGCGATTTTTTTATTTGTTATCATTTTTCTGTAAGTCTAATGAGTAGGTTCTTCTTCTTTTGTGATTTATAGGATTGTAATCTTGCCAAAGAGCTTGAATGTTTAAATTCTCCTCCAATTCGGGATTAGTTTCTAAAAATTTCACACCCTTTTTCTTGAAAATTTCATAAATTTCTTTGAAGATAATAGCAGTCAATCCTCTCTTTTGATATTCTGGGTGAATGCCTATAAGATAGAAGTTAGCTCTGTCATTTTTTTTACTTGCATTGAGTAAATGCCACCATCCAAATGGAAAAAGTTTGCCTTTGGCTTTTTGTAAAGCTTTGGAGTAAGAAGGCATTGTTATAGCAAATGAAATAAGATTATTATATTTATCTTTAATACAAATAATATAATCTTTATCAATGAACTTGAAGTATTTTTCCTTGTAATGTTTAATTTGCTCTGTGGTGATAGGAGTATATGTGGATAACCCCTTATAGGTTTCATCTAAGAGTTTAAACATTGGTTCTACTAATGGTAAAATATCTTGTTTTGAATTGAATTTTACAATGTTTAATTCATATTTTTCAGCGATTATTTTACTAAATTTCTTTATTTTTTCAGGTAAGGTATCTGGAAAATTGATTTCAAATTCCACCCATTCTTTTTCTTTTGTTAGACCTAATCGCTCTAAATGTTTGGGATAATATTCCGTATTATAGAGACCTATCATGGTCGCTAATTTATCAAAACCTAAAGTAAGCATTCCTGCTTTATCTAGATTAGTAAACCCCATGGGGCCTTCTATTTTGGGATAACCTTTATCTTTTGCGAAATTTATAGCAGTGTCTATTAGTGCTTTAGAAACTTCTATGTCATCAATAAAATCTAACCAGCCGAAACGCACTTTTTTGATGTCTAATTCAGATTCTTCTTTGTGGTTAATCATTACAGCGATTCTTCCCACAATTTTATTTCCCCTGTAAGCTAAAAATTGAGAGGCTTCCGAGTAATCTAATGCAGGATTTTTTCCCTTTATCCAAATACTTTTTTCTTCGTCTATCATAGGAGGAACATAGTAAGGATTGTCTTTATAAAGTTCCATTGGGAATTTTATAAATTGTTCCATTTCGGCATTATTAAGTACTTGTTTTATTTTTAAATCAGACATAAATCTATATGAATTAAGACACAAAAGTAAGAAAAGATAAGGAATAGAGAAAAAAGAAAAGGAAGGATTTATATAATAAATTCAATTCATTGATAAATATTCATTTTTTTGGCATACTTTTTACTTTGATATTATAAAAAATTATAGAAGATGATGTTATATTTAATTTTAGGTGGAATTATGTTAGTGAGTATGTTTGTGCAAAGTAGATTGAAGTCCAAATTTGCTCACTACTCTAATATGCATTTGAGAAATGGAATGTCAGGGAAAGAAATTGCTGAAAAAATGTTGGCAGATCACGGAATTTATGATGTGAAGGTTATATCTGTAGAGGGGCAACTGACAGATCATTATAACCCGATGAATAAAACGGTAAATCTTTCAGAATCAGTATATATGGAGCGTAATGCAGCAGCGGCGGCTGTGGCAGCTCATGAGTGTGGGCATGCGGTTCAGCACGCGGTGGGGTATTCTATGTTACAGCTTCGGTCTAAATTAGTTCCAATCGTGAATATTAGTTCTAATTTAGTTCAATTTGTGTTAATGGCTGGTGTTGCAATGATAGCAATGCAAGCGGCAATGGGGCAAGTAGTTCTTTTGGTAGGGGTAATTCTTTTTGCAATGACCACTTTGTTCGCTTTTGTAACACTTCCTGTGGAGTATGATGCGAGTAATAGGGCGATGAAGTGGCTTAAACAAACTGGGACTATCAATAGGGAAGAATTAGAAGGAGCAGAAGATAGTTTAAAATGGGCAGCGAGAACTTATTTGGTGGCGGCTTTTGGGTCTTTAGCTCAGTTACTTTATTATGTTTCTATGTTTTTAGGAAGCAATAAGAGAGAGGAATAAATTTAGATAAATTTGAAAGAAACTAAATGCATCTCGGACAAAATTTCCGAGATATTTTCTTTTTGTGCAGTTTTGACAGATGCTCTGATAAGGCATTGCTCTTGGGAGTCAAATTCTAAAACTTGTGCATTAAATTTATTAAGTAATGAAAAAATGATGTTTTGTTGAGAGAATTTGAAAATTATTTCTATTTCAGATTCTAATTCTTTAGTAATAATTTTAGCTTCTTCTATAGTAGCTTTTGCGTTTTCTTTATAGGCTTTTACCAATCCGCTCACCCCTAATTTTGTTCCACCAAAATAGCGGACAATGATTAGTAAAACATTGGTAATATCATTGGCAAGGAGTTGATTATAAATCGGTAAACCTGCACTTCCTGAGGGCTCTCCATCATCATTGATGCGATAATTTTCTCCATTAAGCCCCATACGATAAGCATAACAATGATGGGTGGCTTTTGGGTGAAGATTTTGAATTTTTTGCAGTGTTTCTTTTAGTTCAATGTCAGTAAAAACAGGATATAAAAAACCTATAAATTTACTGCCTTTTTCTTTGATTAATATATTTTCTATGGCTTTTTCTATAGTTTGATATTTGTATTTTTTCATTAATAATTTTGAAAATAGAAAATTTGATTATCTCTTAAAGTTTTTATTTCTTTGGCTGAAGCAGAAAATTTGGGAGCTTTTGTCCCATTTTTTAAGATGATGGGAGCTTTTATGATAAAAGCTTCATCCCATAGGTTTGCATCGATAAATCGTTGTAAAGTAAAACTTCCCCCCTCTATGATGACTGATTGTATTTGATGTTCATAGAGTTTTTCTAATAAATTTTGGATAAAATTTTCTTTATTAATTTTTATCCACTTCAGATTGAGCTTTTCTTCATTTTTTATCGTGTTAAAAATGAAAGTAGGAATACCATCTTTTTTATAAATATTGAAGTTCGTAGGGACTTCTAAACATGAATCTATTAAGATTCGGACAGGGTTTTTTCCATCAATTTTTCTTGTTGTAAGGGTAGGATTATCTCGTAATGCAGTATTTTTTCCAATAAGAATAGCATGTTCATCAGCTCTTAATTGATGTACCCATTGTGTTGCCAAATCATTGCTTATTTTAGTTGTTTTGAAATTATAATCTAAAAAACTATCATGGGATTCAGCCCATTTTAGAATAATAAAAGGTCTTTTTTTTTCATGAAAAGTAAAAAATCTTTTATTTAGATTTTGGCATTTTTGTTTTAATATATTTGTGCTAACTTCTATGCCTGCTTCTTCCAGAATCTTAATTCCCTTACCATTGACCTTATGATGAATATCTAAAGTCCCAATTACTACTCGCTTAAATCCAAATCCCTTTAATTTTAAAGCACAAGGAGGAGTTTTTCCAAAATGGGAGCAAGGCTCTAAAGAAACATAAATTGTAGACTCTTTTAATAATTTTTTGTTTTTTACAGAATCTATAGCATTGATTTCAGCATGAGATTCTCCCGTTTTTTTATGATATCCTTCTCCGATGATTTTATTGTTATGAACGATAACTGCTCCTACCATTGGATTAGGATAGGTACTTCCTTTCCCTTTCTGAGCAAGTTCCACGCATCTTTTTATATAAAATGTATCCATGGATTTAAAATGTTAAATGATGATTGATAGATTTTTGTACTGCTTATCAATCATCATTTTGATATTTTTAATATTCACCTGAAATGATTTTATGTAGGCTTGATTTTAAGTTTTCTAATTGAGATTTTTTCAGGTCTATTTTTTCAAAAGTATCTTTTAAGAGTGGATTTTCTCTTGTAGGATTACTGAAGAAAGCAATATTATTTTCTAACTGAATGATTTCTGTTTTCAAATCACCGATTTGACTTTTAATTTTTCTGGCTTTATCAGCTAATTGAACATCTGATAACTCACCTTCATGTAGTCCAATTTCGTTGAGTTTAAGTTTTTCATTTAAGATTTTATTAAACTCTGTATTAATGCTTATTTTGCTTCTTGGAACTTTACCAATGCTATCCCAAGAGTTTTTTATTTCTTTAATTTTTTGAGCACTATTTTCATCATTATCAATTTCTTTGAGCTGTTCTAATAAAACTTTCTTTTGGTGATAATTATCTTTCCAATCATCTTTATTAATAACATTTTTCTCACGGAAATTTTTGAAAAAAGTATTACATGCATTACGAAAATCATTCCAAACTTTTTGGGTCTGATTTTTTGGAACATGTCCTATGTTTTTCCAATCTTCTTGCAATTTTTTGAAAAGTGGAACAGCTGTGTCCCAATCTTCAGAATGCATATTATCTTCTGCTATTTTGATGAGTTTCATTTTCTCTTCAAAATTTTGAATTTGAGTATTTTTTAATCCTTTGTAGAAATTGTTTTTTTGAGAATTGAAAGCCCTTAAAGCATTCTTAAATTCGGTCCAATTTTGGTTGGATAATTTTTTAGGAACATTACCCAATTTTAAGAAATTGCTACGAAGTACCTCTACTTTCTTTATGGTTTGTTGCCAATAATCATGGTTAGAATTTTTAGGTGTTATAAATTCTTTGAGTTGAGCAATAATTTCATTTTTTTTCGTTAAGGCTTCTTGCTGAGCACTTTCTATTTGATGAATAAGTTCTGTTTTTCTTTCGTGAATTTTATTAGAAATTTCTTTAAAGGTCTCCCAAGTACTATCACGGAATTCTTCAGATACAGGTTCTGCTTCTTCTTTCCATAATCGGTGTAAGTATTGCAATTCATTCAATGCTTTCTGTACAGAAGGTTCATTCACAAGTTCTTCTGCACGGGCGATAATGCTTTTTCTTTTTTCTAAATTATGAGCATACTCTTGCTCGCGATATTCTTTATGAATATCTAACATTTCATAAAAACGATTCAAGTGATGAAAGTAGTTATGATTTAGGTTTTTGAATTCTGATTTGGCTACATGTCCCGCATTGGCCCATTCTTCCTTAATTTTTCTTATTGCATGGAAGAAATTGACATTTGGTTCTGTATTAAGGTACAGATTTTTTAGATTTTCTATAATTTGAATTCGTTTCTCTAGATTTTCTTGTTGTTCTTTTTCTAAATTATGATTAAAAATATCTAATTTTTCTTTGAAAATATTGATAAGAGCCGAATATCTGCTTTGCTCGGGATGTTGATAGGAGAATTTTTCTGGTTCATTTCCTTCTTCTACAAAGTCATGCTTTTTATCTGCAATTTCTTCTTGAATAAGGTTATAAGCATAATCTTTTAACTGATAAAATTTTTTGGAATGAACTGCTGCATCTTCTTGGTTTACAATGTTTTCCATTTCAGTTAAAAGTTCTTTAACCGAAAGATTGTCTAAAACCTGCCCATCGTTTTCTTCTATTTCATAATATGCAGTTTCTAAATTTTCTTTATCTTGAAATTCTTTACTCATTACATCAGTTTTTTTAAGATTAAATATTATCTGTTTGTCAAATGGTTATAATTTTAGACCACTAAATTAAAATTTTTTCATGTTAAACTCCAAATTTCCCATGCTTTTTCTGCTTGTTTTTCTAGCATTAACTGTCCATTTAATATTTTTGCACCGTTTTTATATGCATTTTTAAGAAATGTGGTTTGGGCAGGATTGTAGATTAAATCTATCACAAAATGCTCTGTTGTAATTCCTTCAAAAGGAAATGAGAGACAATCATCTACATTAGGAAAAGTTCCTACAGGGGTACATTGTATAATGATTTTATGTTCCTTAACAATATCTTTATTAAGATTTTCAAAGTTGAGTTCTGTTTTTCTAGAAATAATTTGGTAAGGAATATCATGCTTTTCTAAAATAAATTTAACGGCTTTCGCAGCACCTCCATTTCCTAAAATTAAGGCTGGATATTTTAATGATTTGGGTTGGGTTAATAATGATTTTTCAAAGCCAAAAACATCAGTATTAAAGCCTTTTTTTATTCCATTTTTTATAGAAACACAATTTACTGCTCCTATTTCCTTTGCTTCTTCGCTTATGTCATCTAAATGTTGGATAATCAATTCTTTATAAGGAATGGTTACATTCAATCCTTTTAGATTTTTCAACTTAAAAATACCTATAACTTGTTGTATTTCAGATATATCAAATAAATCATAAGAACAATTTTTGAGACCGAGTAGTTCAAATTTAGCTTCAAAATATTTCTTTGAAAAAGAATAAGAGATATTTTTTCCAATAAGTCCAAATTTAGTTTTGTTCATTTATCAATATTACAGAAAGTATTCTTAATTTTTATTAAATATCACTATTCAGAGGTTAAATTATTTTTATTAATTTTAGAAGATAGCCAAGAAATTGTTAGCCCTAAAATACTAGAGGAAGTTATGACTAACATATAATTGAAAATTGTAATTTTTACAGGAAAAGCTAAATCAATCCCAGCAGAAGCTTTAAAAAAGCCTGTATACATTTGGAATAAACAAATAAGTGTCCCCAAAAATAATCCAAAAATAATTCCAAATCCTATAATAAGAGCACCTGTATAGAAATAGATTTTTTGCAATTGACTGAATGTAAACCCTAAGGAAATTAAAGTTTTAGCTTGTTGTCTTTTATCTAATTGTAAAATGATTATTGCTCCCGCCAAGTTGAAAGTTGTGATAAAAATTACCAAGACGAAAATGAGATAAATAATTAATTTTTCAGTATTTATCATTTTCCAAAAAGCTTCATTCTCTTCTAATCGAGTATTTATAAATATTTTATCATCATTTATTTTTTTTAGCAGAGATGATTTTATGGCCTCTACTTTTTCTGGGGTATAAAGTTTAATAACAATTTGATATGCAGAATTCTTTGGTAAATCTAATAATTCTTGTACTAAATTTATAGGGGCGATGATGTAATTATTTAGTTGTTCATTTCCACTAAAAATTCCGCTTACAAAGATAGATTTTTTATTGAAAATATCTTCTTCTTTATTTAAAATACCTTCTCCAGCCTTGGGAATGAAAATCGTAGGAGGATTTTGATAATCTTCAACACCGACAGGAATGCTCAATCTATTATCTAAAAGACCTTCTATAATAACTTCATTATTATATCTAAAAGATGGATAATTCCCATAAATAATAGATTTATCAATAGGATTGATGAAGGTGTACAAGGAATCTACACCTTTCAAATAGGCTATTTCACCATTGTTGTTATAGTTGAGATAGACTTTTTCTTCTATAATTTTTGAATAAGCCTTGATTTCCGTTTCTTTTTTTAGAATAGAAATGATTTTATCGGGATTTTCTAGCTTTTTTCCTTTGGATTTTATGGTTAAATCAGCATGTAGATTAGAAACTAATTCCTTATTGAGTTCTTCTAATCCAGAAAAAATGGAAATGACAATGAACATCGCCATTACGGCCACCATCATAGCGAAGGCAGATAATCCTGTAATAAAAGTGACAGCTTGACTCCCTTTTTTAGCAATAAGGTACCGTAAAGCAATGTAAAAAGGTGTGTTCATCAAATTTTAAGAAAAATTATAAAATAGGATTATCGCCTTCTCCTTTTAATTCTTTTTCTAATCGTTCTACATCATCAAGTGAAGTATCTAAATAAAAATTGAGATTAGGAATACTTCTGACTTGTTTTGCCATTTTTTGTCCTATAAAATTTCTATAAAAAGATTTATTGCTCTCTATCTCTTTTATGATAGGAGTTCTGAAATTTTGTGGGAAAATGCTTAAATAAATTTTTGCAATACCTAAATCTGCCGTTACTTTTACATCAGAAACACTGATGAGAAAATTTTGCTGACTATCAGAGGCTTGTTTGCGAAAAAGTTCAGCTAAATCTTCTTGAATGATTTGTGCTATTTTTCTTTGTCTATTGCTTTCCATATATGTGCAAAGATAATATTTTTATTTTTTAGTTAAAAGAGCGATGTTTTCCACATGATGAGTCTGAGGAAACATGTCTACAGGAAGTATTTTTTCTACTCTATAAAAATCCTTCATAAGGGATAAATCACGGGCTTGAGTGGCGGAATTACAACTTACATAGACTATTCTATTTGGAGAAAGTTTTAGAATTTGTTCTACTACTTTGGGGTGCATACCATCTCTTGGTGGGTCTGTAATAAGTACATCTGCTTTGGGGTGCTGAGCAAGAAATTCTTCCGTAAAAACCTCTTTCATATCTCCACAATAGAAAATGCAATTATCTAAACCGTTAAGTTTTGCATTTTCTTTTGCAGCATCTATCGCTTCTGGAACTGCCTCTATTCCAATAACCTGTTTTGCATGTTGGGCAATATATTGGGCGATAGTTCCTGTTCCAGTATATAAATCATAAACTACTTGATTTTCATTAATATCCGCAAATTCTAATGTTTTTCTATAAAGATTGAGTGCTTGTTTATAATTGGTTTGAAAAAAAGATTTTGGGCCTATTTTGAATTTTAATCCATCCATTTCTTCAAAAATGAACC
>CAUTLL010000025.1:0-9670 GCA_963539275.1 uncultured Flavobacteriaceae bacterium | reverse complement strand
GCCATATTTTTATATGTGGGAGTAGAGGTGTCTATTGTGAGTAATCTTCCTGCATTGCTTCATACTAGTGAATTTGGGAATATTTTGGAGGAAGATTTAGCTCCTTTTATTTCTTTATATTGGGGGAGTTTAATGATTGGTAGGTGGAACGGAGGGGTGAATATATTTAACTTACCTAAAAAGTTGGTGGGGGTAGTGAAAATTGTAGTTCCCTTTATTGCATTTGGGGTTATTATTGTCTCTAATATATTGAGTGGAAAGGATATTTCTATATTTTATGTGTATTTCATTTGGATTCTAATTTTTATTATAGCAAGTTTTTTAGGAGGAAAAACAGCAGGGCAAACTCTGATGATTTTTGGAGTAGTGGGAATGCTCATGATGTTGGGAGGGTTGGTTTATCCCAATCCTGAAATTGCAAAATACTTTTTCATTTCAGGGGGATTATTTTGTTCAATTATGTGGCCTGCGATTTTTGACCTTGCAATTTCAGGTTTAGGTAAAAACACCGGAAAGGCATCTTCTTTCTTGATTATGATGATTTTGGGAGGAGGTATTGTTCCGCTTATTCAAGGGAGAGTCTGTGATTTTAGTGTAGAATATCCAGAAGGCATTTTGGGGATTTCTTATGTGCATTTTTCTTATGTTGTACCTTTGTTATGCTTTGTTTATTTGGCATTTTATGGATATATCGCTCCAAGAATAGTAAGTAAAAAGGTAAAAAATTAGAAAGACTATGATTAATTTTTCATACATTTCTTTTATTTCTAGAAAGGAAATTAGTGGGGAATATTGTTTTTATTTATCTTTGCGGACTTAAAAGATCTTTGAAATGTTAGGAAGAAGACAAATACGAGAAAAAATCATTCAGACCCTTTATGCTTATCAGCAAAATCCGATTAATCAAGGAGTATTAGAGCGAAATATGTTCACTAGTTTGGAGAAAATCCAAGACCTTTATGTTTATCAGCTTAATTTTTTAGTTTCCTTAAAGCATCTTGCAGAAAATCAAATAGAAATAGGGAAAACGAAGTTCATCAAAACAGAAGCAGACCTCAAGCCTAATCAAAAATTCATTAAAAATAGGGTTTTAGACCTATTGGAAAACAATGCAGAACGGTTAGAATTTACTTCACGACATAAAAATCTGATGTGGGATATCCATGATGAGTTACTGATTAAGACTTATCAAAAAATCACAGCGGGTAAATTGTTTCAAGATTACATGAAGAGTCCAGAATCTTCTTTTGTTGAAGACCAAAAGTTCATCGGAAAGCTTTTTTTGAGATACATCGCAGAGAATGACAGCTTTCATGACCATTTCGCATCGCTTGAACTATCTTGGGCGGATGATTTTCACATAGCTAACTCTATGGTGCAGAAGACTATCGGTTATTTAAGAGAGGAAGAACCTTTTCATACTCTATTGAAAGTATTCAAAGAAGATAATGCATTGATAAAAAATGAAGAATACTATAGAAAAATAGAAGAATACCGTGAAAATAGAGAGGAATACCATGAAAAAATGGAGGAAGACGATGAAAAAATAGGAGAATACCGTGTAAAAATAGAAGAAGACAAAGAAAATAAGAATAAATACCATAGAAATAGAAAGGAATACGATAGTGATAGAAACTTTGCACGAAAATTATTAGTAGAAACGCTTAATCATTGGGAAGATACCGAGAAAAAAATAGAAGATAGGCTGGATAATTGGGAGTTAGATAGGATTGCCTTGATGGATAAAATCATTTTAGTAACGGCATTGACGGAGTTAGACTATTTCCCCTTAACGCCTTCTATGGTTGTCCTTAATGAATATATAGAAGTAGCGAAAACTTTTGCTACAGAGAAGTCTCAAGTGTTTGTCAATGGTCTTTTGGACCGATATGTTAAGAGTAAAAACAGACCATAAACATTATTTTGATTTAAATTAAATAGTATTTGATATGAAAAAAGTAGTTTTAAGTTTTATGATATTATCTGCAGTGTTATCTTGCAAAAAAGATGAGAAAGCAGACCCACTACCAGAGCATACAGAAGAGGTTGTGAGCCATCAAGCCATTTCAGAGCCGATGACCACTGCAAGTTTTGCTAAAGAAGAGCATGATTTCGGAGACCTTAAAAAGGGAGATATCGTTCAATACACTTATGAAGTTACCAATACAGGAGATAAACCTCTTGTGATTTCAAGGGTACAGCCTGCGTGTGGTTGTACAGCTCCGAATTACACACAAGAGCCCATTGCTCCAGGGGAAAAAGGACAGATTACCCTAAGTTTTGATTCGAAAAACTTCTCGGGAGCAGTAGTAAAAACTGCTCATGTCTATACCAATACAGAAAATTCTCCAACGGTATTAAGTTTCAAAGCAAATGTTCAATAAATTCATAAATAATATAAACATGGAAATTTTACAGCAATTTGCTCCGATGGTTTTGATTTTTGTGGCATTTTATTTCTTAATGATAAGACCACAAATGAATAAGCAAAAGAAAGAAAAATTATTTCAAAATAGTTTGAAGCCAGGGCAAAGAATAGTTACTACTTCTGGTATTCATGGAAGAGTTTTTTCAATAGAAAAAGATGGGATTGTTATAGAAACACTATCTGGAAAACTGAAATTTGAATTAGCCGCTGTTTCCAGAGAATTAACTCTGAATAGATACCCAGAAGATAAAAAAGAGGAAAATAAATAATAATTAAAACTCCAGCATCTAAAAAAGTGTTGGAGTTTTTTTATAAAAAATCAAAAACATTTTGTTTGTAATATAAACTATTTTATATTTGCAGTAAGTTTAATAGTTAAATAATTGAAATTATGGAAAATTTAGAACCTAAAGATAGCTTGGCTATTATATCAGCTATCATTAGTGAGAGACAGCAAAAATACGAACAGAATGGATTGGTTTTTATATTCTGGGGAATACTTATTGCCGTGAGTGGAATTGTAAATTTTATTACTAAAAGCCCTTTAGTTTGGGGAGTATTGATGCCGTTATCAAGTGTGATTACTTCTGTTTATTTTTATATTAAGGGGAGGAATAATGTTAAAAAAAGAAAATCAAAAGATTGGGTATCTTTTATTTGGTTAGTGGCAGGGATTTGTGCGATGCTTACAGGATTTAGTGTTTCTTATCATTTGATAGTTACTATCGTTTTCCTTCCTTTTGTTTTTGCAAGTTTGGCGGTTTCATTACAATTAAAAAATAGACTTTGGTTGGTAACCTCTTTGATTTCCTTAGTATTATCATATTTACCTCTTTATGTGGAAATAGGTTGGTATTCTACTTTGGTTTCTTCATTGATAGGAATACTTTTATTTTTGATACCAGGGTGTCAGTTTTATTTTAATCATAAAAGACAGAAAAATGTTTGATGATTTAGATCCTTTATTACATTCTCAGTTGAGGTTAGCGATAATGTCTTTATTGATTTCTGAGGAGAGAGTAGATTTTACTCGGATAAAGGAGGTTACCAAGGCTACTTCTGGCAATGTAAGTGTGCAGATACAGAAGTTAGAACAAGCGGGGTATATCTCAGTGAAGAAATCGTTTAAAGATAATTATCCAAATACAGAGTTAAGTCTTACCTCAAAAGGTTTAGATGCATTTGAAAAATATGTAAAAGCACTTAAAATATATCTTAATTTAATATAAAAAACTACTTTGTATTGCACAATAATTTATTTTAATTATATTTGTATTGAAAAACAGATAAACATTATACATTTATGAAAAAACAGATTGTATTTCTATCGCTTTTGGTTGGAGTATTGGGATATTCTCAAGAAAATTCAAAAGCAAAAACCTCTGAAAAACAAATAGAAGAAGTTACTTTTAAGAAAACGAAAAAGGCAGTGGAGCAGAAAGCTGACCGCACCATTTTTGATTTCTCAGAACAACCGAATCTTAATACAGGAACGGCTTTGGAAGGAATTAAAAAATTACCTGGTTTGATGAATTCTGAATTGACAGGCATGGCGTATCAAGGGAAGCCTTTGGCGGTGTATATGGATGGCCGACCGCTAAATATTACCAGTAAGGAATTAAATGCTTTTTTGGAAGGGCTTCCTGCGAGTTCTATTGATAGGATAGAAGTGATAACGAACCCTGGGGCAGAATATCCTGCGACAGGTGGGGGAGCGATTATGAACATCATCACATCAAGGTCGGCTAAAAGTTATTTGACAGCTACTTATTCAGGGAGTTATTCATTCTCTAATTATGATAAATACCGTAATAAAACAAACCAATCCATATTGTTAAATTCTAAAAATAAATGGTTTGGTTGGCAATTAAATACAGGAATGAATTATGGAGAAAGTATAAATAACTCTATCATAGATGATATTTCTAATATATCTTCTGATGTTATTCGTAGGGGATATTTTGTAAGAACAGCTTTATCTTTTGATTTAGGAAAAGATAGATTGTTACTTAATTATAATCTTAATCATAACAATGGAGATGTTGATTCTCGTAGTTTTGGGAGTTTAGCAAGAATGAATTATCATCAACAAGATGCATCAAAGACAAAGAGGTTGAGACAAGAAGGAGTGATTACTTACCAAAAAAGATTTGATGATGCTGGGAAAAAGTTGGATTTTAAGTTGTCTTATGTAAATTCAAATAATGATTTTGAACAAGATAATTTATTTTTTATTTCAGGAGGAGTATCTTCTACATTACCGAAATATGTTACGAGTTCTGATGCGAAAATGGCAGAATTTAGCGTTAATTACTCTCAAGATATCAATCTTTTGGATATGGGTAAATTGATTTTGGGAGGGCTTTATGAGAGATTGGATTATGATACGGAAGCTTATGGTATTAGGAATTTGGATTATCAGAGACAGACTTTATCATCTTTTGCAGAGTTACAAACGACTAAAGGAAAATTTGATTTTATTTTAGGATTGAGAGGTGAAGATTATGATATTAGTGGGGTTACTTATAATGCTCAAAGTGGAGTTAATGATGATTTAAAGGCATTCAGAAAATATAAAGTCTTTCCTAATGCGAGTGTGCAGTATAATGTTAATAGAATGGTCAATGTAGCTTTGAATTATAATAAAAAAATTACATTACCAAGTATCAGTAGTCTTAATCCTAATACGAGTGATTATACTAATGGTAATTTTCGTAATACAGGAAATGCTTTTCTTCAACCGACGATTTATGATAATGTAGGATTTAAAGTTTCAGCGTTTAATTACTTGTTTTTGAGTTATGATTTAGGATTTGTTCGTGATATCGTCTTTCAAAGAATTACTCGCCAAGGGGATGTAGTTTCTATGATAAACGCTAATATCCCTTATCACAGAACACATAATATCGCCATGGGATTCCCAATTCCGCTGGATATATTTAAGAAACCAATGAAGGAAATCATGAGAGCAAATCCTGATAAGATGAATTTCTTATACTTCGTAACGGCTTATAATTTACAAGATATACCAGATGTGAAGAACAAACCTATGTGGTATTTTAATACGAATGGGCAAATTTTATTGCCAAAGGATATTAAATTAAATATAAACTATACTTTTATACCGAGAGGAGCAGGATATTATTATTTTACAAGTGATTCTCCGATATCTCATCAGTTAGATTTAACTTTATCCAAAAAGTTTATGAAAGATAGATTGAGTGTTTCTCTCTTTGCAGAGGATATATTTAATACGAATTATGGGAACTTTTATTCAAGAGCTCAAGTCCCAAATGTGAGAATATATATGAAAGGGGACACTCGTATATTTGGTATTTCTGTAAATTATAAAATTCCAACGAAAAATAAATTAGCAAAAGAAAATCCGAATCTATTATTAGAAAATAAAAAAGAAGAAAGTGGAGGTGGGTTAATTTCAAAATAAATAAAAAAGGCTGTTAGTTAATAACAGCCTTTTTTATTTTAGTTTAAATCAAATGCTACACCTACTTGGAAGTTAAATTGATTATTTAGATAATCATATATTTTCGGGCTACTATTGTATCTTGCAATAGGGAAACCGATTTCTGAATAAATACCTACACCTCTTTTAAAGAAGTATCTTGCGCCCACATGAGCTCCAAAGTTTTTAAGACTTAAATCAAGTCCAGGGTAGAGATCTATTTGAGAAGGGATGTTTAGAACTCTGCCTAAATGAACATTAAAACGCCCTTTAATGTCTATTCTATCTCCAAATTTAGCCTTGTGATCTCCAATCAACTTAGCAGAAAGAAGATATCCTGCTTGTACCCCTACGGAGATGCTTTCTCCAAAACCATAATCTGCTCCTGCAGATATGCCTGTTCCCCC
Source organism: uncultured Flavobacteriaceae bacterium (assembly GCA_963539275.1). Taxonomy (GTDB): domain Bacteria; phylum Bacteroidota; class Bacteroidia; order Flavobacteriales; family Weeksellaceae; genus JABCPE02. The sequence goes on along the minus strand of CAUTLL010000025.1, from coordinate 3,372 downwards.
ATCTTGGAAATTTACACCAACATAAGCTCTCTGATCATCTCTCCCAGTGAAAGATTCTTGAGCATAAAACAATGTAGTAATTGCTAAAAATAATCCTGAAATGATTTTTTTCATATATCTATAATTTTTGGCAAAAATAAAAATATTTTTAAAATTAAGAGAAAAAAAAGATAGAGTGATTAGTATTTTATCAAGATTTTGGATTGTAATCTATTGTAGTGACAGGATAAGGTATATTGATATTGTGTTCCCTGAACTTGTACAATATATTCATTCTAATATCACTTTTTATTTGGTTAATTCCAAACGGAGTTTCAACTGCGAAATAGAGTTTTAGATCTAATGAAGATGTTCCAAAATCAGTTAATCTTACATAAGGCTCACTCATATTTGAGATATTTGGGTTTTCTTTAGCAGAAGTGATAAGAAGTTTCTTGGTAAGTTCTATATCCGTATCGTAAGCTACGCCTATATCTATGTTGAAAAAATTTAGTTCAGTAGATGAAGAGTAATTTATCAGCTCATTTTTGATGAGCACAGAGTTTGGAAAAATAATGGTTCTGTGATCAGTGGTTTGTAAGTGAGTTGTTCTCATTTTGATATGAGTAACTTTCCCCATTACACCATCGATGTCCAAAATATCCCCCACGCGAATACTCCTTTCAAATAAAATGATAATCCCTGAAATAAAATCTAGAAATAGATTTTGTAGCCCCAAACCTATCCCTACTAAAATAACACTAGACCCCATCAGTAAAGGAGATATATTAATGCCTAAAACATTCATTGTCCCAAAGAAACTAATAATAATGATTAGATAATAAACTACCTGATTCAGTGCATATTTTGTACCTTGATCTATTCTTGTAGATTTATAAAGTTGTCTTTTGATAAATTTTTCTACCAAGAAGGCAATCAAGAAAATGCCAATTACCTCTAACATTTCATAGACATAAAGATGAAAATGGTGTATATTGATAATCTTGTATTCTAAAAAAGCTCTTAAATTTTCCATTATTTTAAAATGATTATTTAGTATTATTTTATTTCTGAAATTACATTTATTGCTTCTTTCAAGTAAATGTCTTTTCTAAGATTTTTTATCCAAGATTCGCTTTTTTGTTTGAAAGCTTCATCTTTTTTGGTGCGATTTTCTTCATCGCTATGAAGTGTAAATCTGAGTTGATTATCATATTTTGATAGAGATTTGAATTTCTTAATTAGTTCTTTTCTATCCTTCATCAGTGCCATGAATTTAGTTAGATTAAGAGTTGTTTTCTCTTCCTTATCTAGTTTTTCTCTCCATAGAGCAGATTCTTGTAATAGTTGATAAATATTGTCATTTGCTAATCTTTTTTTGCTATTATTCAAAAGTTTTTGCAAATCTAAAGGATAATTAGCTGAAAAATTCGTCGTTGGAATTTGATCCCAAGGCAGGGCATTTTCCTTATATTTTTCTCCGATTTCTGCATAAGTGAAAAGATCTTTCATTGGAATATCGGCGTCTACACCTTTTAGTTGAGTAGATTTTCCATTGATTCTGTAAAACTTTTGAATAGTTAATTTTAGTGAACCGAAATCATCATTTGCTCTCATAAATCGGTTGAGTTCTATGAAAGTTTGAACGGTTCCTTTTCCATAGGAATGCGGAGAGCCGAGAACTACACCTCGCTGATAATCCTGAACCGCTCCTGCTAAAATTTCAGAAGCAGATGCTGAAAGTTCGCTCTGCATAATAAGTAATGGGCCTTCCCAAACAGGTGTGTTAGTGTGGTTTTTCAAGACATTAATTTTTCCATTACCATCTTTTATTTGCACTACGGGGCCGTTTTTCATGAAAAGTCCCATAATATCTACTACTTCAGTCAAAGAGCCACCACCATTGCTGCGTACATCAAGGATGAGGCCTTTAATATTTTGCTTCTTTAGTTTTAGAATTTCAGCTTTTACATCATCAGAGGCATTTCTGCCATTAGGGTCTTCAAAATCAGCATTAAAACTTGGTAAGTAAATGTATCCAAATTTTTCTCCATTAGGATTATCAATAATAATACTTCTTGCAAAAGTATCTTCTATAGATACCTCCTCACGAATGAGTTTTACCTCCTTAATACTTCCATCTTTCTTTTGTAAAGTTAGTACTACTTCTGTGTTTTTTTCTCCGCGGATAAGTCTTACTGCTTCATCTACGAGCATTCCTACCACATTGGTATGCTCTTCGTTGGGTTTGGCTTTTACCTTCAATATTTTATCACCTTCGGAAATTTGTTTTGATTTCCAAGCAGGAGCACCTACCACAAGAGGTCCCATATATAGATAGCCTTTTTTTTCTTGAATTTGAGCTCCAATTCCTATCACTTTACCAGTAAAATTAGTGTCAAAATCTTCTTTATCTTTTGGGGAAAAATAATTGGTATGAGGGTCAAAAACTTCAGTATAAGCGTTCATATATACGCCGAACCAATCCATTTTTTTTCTTTTCTTAAATCTCTTAAAAGTGTGAGAAATAAGTTCTTTAATTTCCTCTGTAGCTTTACTTTTCTTTTCCTCCAAAGAAAGAGTTTTTGCATTAATGGTATCTTTTAGACGATGGGCAATGACAGAATCTTTTTTTTCTTTTTGAGCTTCTTCCTTGCTGGTCATTGTCTCTATTTCTTGGAGAATATTGTATTTGATGTATTTTTTCCATTCGTTGTAAAGCTCTTCTTTGTTGGCAGGGTGTTTTTTGAGTTTTGGCTCGAGTATAAATTCATCGTTTTCATCAAGATTAATGGGTTTGCTAAAGATATCTTGAGTGATTTTGTCAATTTCATCTACACGCTCATAGAGACGGTCTATGGTTTGTTTGTAAAAAGTTAAATCTCCCTTATTAAGATAGTCATCTAACTGATTTTTATGTTTAGCAAATTCCTCTATATCAGATTGTAAAAAATATTTTTTTGTAGGGTCTATGGATTCGAAATAGCTATTGTAAACTTCTTCCGAGTAAGCATCATTGATAGGTTTGGGAGAGTAATGAAGATAAGATAATGCATTCTTGACATTAATCATGATGATATGCATCTTTTCATCATCATTTTGAGGTGAATTGAAGCAGAACATCAATGACATCAATGGAATGAAAAGAAGAATTTTATTCAGTTTTGAAAATTTTTGAAACATAATTTTAATACTAAATTTTAATTTTTAAAAGACCAAATTTAAGACCTTATTTTCAAATCTCCCTGATTTTTATTTATTTTGTTGAAAATTTTAAGAAAATTATGCAGATAAAAGATAAAAAACCTCTGATTTTGGTTACGAATGACGATGGTATTACAGCCCCAGGTATTCGTAAATTGGTGGAGATTATGAATGAGATAGGAGAGGTGA
>CAUTLL010000024.1:0-9835 GCA_963539275.1 uncultured Flavobacteriaceae bacterium | reverse complement strand
AAAAAATTAGGATTAAATATTCCTGTCGAAACAGAAGTTTTAACGAGAGAAGATATTATTGCAATAGTTCATCACTTGATAGAATTAGCAAATTCTAAAGCAGAGGTAGATGATATTGACCATTTGTCAAATAGAAGAATTAAGACGGTAGGAGAGCAGTTGGCAGGTCAGTTTGGTGTAGGTCTTTCAAGAATCGCTAGAACGATAAAGGAAAGAATGAATGTTCGTGATAATGAGATATTTACTCCATTGGATTTAGTTAATGCGAAAACATTAACATCTGTGGTAAATTCATTCTTTGGAACGAATCAGTTGTCTCAATTCATGGACCAAACCAATCCATTGTCAGAGGTTACGCATAAGCGTAGATTATCTGCATTAGGTCCAGGAGGTTTATCGAGAGAGAGAGCAGGTTTTGAGGTGCGAGATGTTCACCATACACATTACGGTAGAATTTGTCCTATTGAAACTCCAGAAGGTCCAAATATTGGATTGATTTCTTCATTGGGTTGTTATGCTAAAATTAACAATTTAGGATTTATTGAAACTCCCTATAGAAAGGTAGAAAATGGAAGGGTAGATTTTGAAGGAGCTCCAATTTATCTTAATGCTGAAGATGAAGAATCTAAGGTAATTGCCCAAGCGAATGTTGAACTAAATGATGATGGAACTTTTGCAACAAATAGAGTAATTGCTCGTTTAGATGGAGATTATCCAGTGGTAGAGCCAGAGGAAGTTCATTTAATAGATATTGCTCCGAATCAGATTTCGGGGATTTCAGCGTCATTGATTCCTTTCTTGGAGCATGATGATGCAAACCGTGCTTTGATGGGGTCAAATATGATGCGTCAAGCGGTTCCATTGTTGAAGCCTGAAGCTCCGATCGTAGGGACAGGATTGGAGAGACAAGTGGCAAAGGATTCTAGAATTTTGATTAATGCAGAAGGTAGAGGTGTGGTAGAGTATGTAGATGCAGATAAAATTATTATTAAATATGACAGAACTGATAATGAGGATTTAGTTTCATTTGATTCTGCAACGAAAACTTATCATCTTACAAAGTTCAGAAAAACTAATCAATCTACAACGATTACACTAAAACCAAATGTAAAAGTAGGAGATGTAGTAGAAAAAGGACAAGTTCTTTGTGATGGTTATGCTACAGAAAATGGGGAGTTGGCATTAGGTAGAAACTTAGTGGTAGCTTTCATGCCTTGGCAAGGATATAACTTTGAGGATGCTATTGTTATTAATGAAAAGGTTGTTCGTGAAGACTGGTTTACTTCTATTCATGTGGATGAGTATTCACTTGAAGTAAGAGATACCAAATTAGGTATGGAAGAGTTGACTGCAGATATTCCGAATATATCAGAAGATGCAACGAAAGACCTTGATGAAAATGGTATGATCAGAATTGGTGCAGAGGTGAAGCCAGGAGATATTCTTATCGGTAAAATCACACCAAAAGGAGAGTCAGATCCTACGCCAGAAGAAAAGCTTCTTAGAGCGATTTTTGGAGATAAAGCAGGTGATGTGAAAGATGCTTCATTGAAGGCAGATGCTTCATTAAGAGGAGTGGTTATTGATAAAAAATTATTCTCAAGAAACATCAAGGATAGAAAGAAAAGAAGTGAGGAAAAATTGAAATTAGAAGAAATAGAAAACAAATTCCAAGCTCAGTTTAAGAAATTAAGAGAAACACTTCTAGAGAAATTAAATACCATTGTAACTAATAAAGTTTCACAAGGTGTTGTTAATAATTTAGATGAAGAAATTATTGCTAAAGGAGCAAAATTTACATTAAAATTATTGGCTAGTATTGAAAATTATAGAGAAGTAAAAGGAACAAATTGGACAGATTCTGAAGAAGATAATAGTCTGATAAACCAATTGTTGAATAACTATAAAATTAAATATAACGACTTAGAAGGAGTTAAAAATCGTGAGAAATATGCTCTGTCTATTGGTGATGAATTACCAACAGGTATTATTAAACTAGCCAAAGTATATATTGCGAAGAAGAGAAAGCTTAATGTAGGGGATAAAATGGCTGGTCGTCACGGAAACAAAGGTATTGTATCCAAAATCGTGCGTGAGGAGGATATGCCATTCCTGGAAGATGGAACACCTGTGGATATCGTATTGAACCCACTTGGGGTACCTTCTCGTATGAATATCGGACAGATTTATGAAACTGTTTTAGGTTGGGCAGGTAAGAAGCTGGGAGTTAAATTTGCTACTCCGATTTTTGATGGAGCAAGTCTTGACCAGATTACAGAATATACTGAGCAAGCGGGACTTCCAATTTATGGTAACACACATCTTTATGACGGAGGTACAGGAGAGAGATTTACACAACCTGCAACAGTTGGGGTTATCTACATGCTGAAATTGGGACACATGGTAGATGATAAGATGCACGCTCGTTCTATCGGTCCTTATTCATTGATTACTCAGCAGCCATTAGGTGGTAAAGCTCAATTCGGTGGTCAGCGTTTCGGAGAGATGGAGGTTTGGGCATTAGAGGCATTCGGTGCGTCAAACATCTTGAGAGAAATCTTGACTGTGAAGTCAGACGATGTGATCGGTAGAGCTAAGACTTACGAAGCGATAGCCAAGGGAGAAGCGATGCCAGAGCCAGGAATTCCTGAATCATTTAATGTATTGCTTCACGAGTTACAAGGTCTTGGACTTGATGTGAGATTAGAAGAATAAAAATAGACACAGAGGGACGAGAAATGAGATTCAAGATGTTTAGTCTTGGCTCTCAGTTCTCAATTCTCATAATCTTAATAGAAAAACTATGTCAAATAAAAATAAAACAAGTAGATTTAGTAAAATCACGATTGGTTTAGCTTCGCCAGAGTCTATTCTTCAAGAGTCTAGAGGAGAGGTGTTAAAGCCAGAAACAATCAATTATAGAACGCATAAGCCAGAAAGAGATGGCTTATTCTGCGAGAAAATTTTTGGTCCAGTTAAGGATTATGAATGTGCTTGTGGTAAATATAAAAGGATTCGTTATAAAGGAATTGTTTGTGATCGTTGTGGAGTAGAGGTTACAGAGAAAAAGGTAAGAAGAGAGCGAGTAGGGCATATTAATTTAGTAGTTCCAATCGCTCATATCTGGTATTTTCGTTCTTTACCTAATAAGATAGGATATCTTTTAGGATTACCATCTAAGAAATTAGATATGATTATCTATTACGAAAGGTATGTGGTGATCCAACAAGGTATTGCTAAAAAAACAGATGGTTCTGATTTTGAAGAAATGGAATTTTTGACAGAAGAGGAATATCTTGATGTTCTAGATAGTCTTCCCAATGAAAATCAATATTTAGATGATTCAGACCCTAATAAGTTTGTGGCTAAAATGGGAGCAGAAGCTATTGAAGAGCTATTAAAAAGAATAGATCTTGATGCTTTATCTTATGATTTGAGACACAAGGCTCATAATGAAACATCTAAACAGAGAAGAACAGAGGCTTTGAAGAGACTTTCTGTAGTGGAAGCATTGAGAGACGCAAATACTAGAATGATTAATCGTCCAGAATGGATGGTTATGAGAGTTCTTCCTGTTACTCCACCAGAGCTAAGACCGCTTGTACCTCTTGATGGAGGTCGATTTGCTACATCTGATTTGAATGACCTTTATAGAAGGGTAATTATCAGAAATAATCGTTTGAAAAGACTTTTGGAAATAAAAGCTCCAGAAGTAATTTTGAGAAATGAAAAGCGTATGCTTCAAGAGGCTGTAGATTCTCTTTTTGATAATACAAGGAAGTCTTCTGCCGTAAAATCAGAGTCTAATAGACCTTTGAAATCTCTTTCTGATTCATTGAAAGGTAAGCAAGGGCGTTTTCGTCAGAATTTGTTAGGGAAAAGGGTGGATTATTCAGCTCGTTCCGTAATTGTCGTGGGACCAGATTTGCAACTTCATGAATGTGGTATTCCGAAAGATATGGCAGCAGAGCTTTACAAACCGTTTATTATCAGGAAGTTGATAGAAAGAGGGGTTGTAAAAACTGTTAAATCAGCGAAGAGAATTATTGATAGAAAAGAAGCGGTAGTTTATGATATTTTGGAAAATGTGATGAAAGGGCATCCTGTTCTATTGAATCGTGCTCCTACGCTTCACCGTTTGGGTATCCAAGCGTTCCAGCCAAAAATGATTGAAGGTAAGGCGATTAGGCTTCATCCATTGGTAACTACGGCATTTAATGCCGACTTTGATGGTGACCAAATGGCGGTGCATTTACCATTAGGACCGGAGGCTATTTTAGAGGCTCAATTATTGATGTTGGGTTCTCAAAATATTTTGAACCCTGCAAATGGTTCGCCAATTACCGTTCCTTCTCAAGACATGGTTTTGGGACTTTATTTCATGACGAAAGAAGCTCATTCTACAGAAGATAATAAAGTAAAAGGAGAAGGGTTGGTATTTTATTCTCCAGAAGAGGCAGAAATTGCTTACGCAGAAGGGAAGGCATCACTTAATGCAAAAGTAAAATGCCGTCTTCCAATTAAAGAACATGGGGAATTAGTTACCAAACTAATAGAAACTACGATAGGTAGAATTTTATTTAATCAAATTGTACCTAAACAAGTAGGATATATAGATACGCTATTGACAAAAAAATCTCTGAGAGATGTGATTGGGACTATTTTGGCGGAAACAGATTTCCCTACTACGGTAAAATTCTTGGATGATATGAAAGACTTAGGTTATAAAAATGCGTTCCGAGGAGGTCTATCATTTAGTTTAGCAGATATTGTAGTGCCAGAAGAGAAAAAGAAAATGATTGCTCAAGCAGTAGAAACAGTAGATGAAATTAAAGCAAATTATAACATGGGGCTTATTACGGATAATGAGCGTTATAACCAAGTTATTGATGTTTGGACAAATACCAATGCAGGGCTTACAGAGATGATTATGAGCAGAATGAAGACAGATCAAGGTGGTTTCAACTCTGTTTATATGATGCTTGATTCAGGAGCAAGGGGCTCGAAAGAGCAGATCCGTCAGCTTTCAGGGATGCGTGGTTTGATGGCTAAGCCTCAAAAAGCAGGTTCTACAGGGGCTGAAATTATTGAAAATCCAATTGTGGCTAACTTTAAGGAAGGTCTTTCTATCTTGGAATACTTTATTTCTACACACGGAGCTAGAAAAGGTCTTGCGGATACAGCTCTTAAGACAGCTGATGCTGGTTACTTAACGAGAAGATTGGTAGATGTGGCTCAGGATGTTATCATCACAGAGGATAATTGTGGCACATTAAGAGGAGTAGAAGTAACAGCCTTGAAGAAAAATGATGAGATTATAGAGCCTTTATCTCAAAGAATTTTGGGTAGAGTTTCTTGCCATAATATTTATGATCCAGAAACAGATGAATTGATTGTCAATGAAGATGAAATTATAGATGAAGTCTTGGCGAAGAAAATTGAAAACTCTGGATTGGAAATGGTAGAGGTTCGCTCTCCACTTTCTTGTGAAGCTAAGAAAGGTATCTGTGCGAAATGTTATGGTAGAAATTTAGCAACAGGTAAGATGATTCACATGGGAGAAGCAGTAGGGGTTATTGCTGCTCAATCTATTGGTGAGCCTGGTACTCAGTTGACACTGAGAACATTCCATCAAGGAGGAACTGCAGGAAATATATCTATAAACTCATCTATTACAGCAAGAAGAGATGGTATTGTAGAGATGGATGAAGTGAGAACTATTACTTCAGAAGATGAAAATGGTAATGAAGCAGAAGTTGTGGTTTCTCGTTCTACAGAATTCCGTTTGGTAGCGGATAGTGAATCAAGAACGCAGATTATGACTGCGAACATTCCTTATGGAGCAGTTCTTTCTGTAAAGCCAGGAGATAAAGTGAAAAAAGGAGATGTAATCTGTAAGTGGGATCCATATAATGCTGTTATTATTGCAGAAACGGCAGGTAAGGTAGAGTATGAAGATATTCTTCAAGGTAGAACATTCCAATTAGAGATTGATGAGCAAACAGGATTTGAAGAAAAAGTAATTGTAGAATCAAGAGATAAGAAAGCTGTTCCTACACTGAGAGTGGTAGATTCCAAAGGTGTAGAACAAAAATCTTATAATTTGCCAGTAGGTGCTCACTTGATGGTTAATGATGGGGAGAAAATTAAGGCAGGTAAAGTATTGATTAAAATACCAAGAAAATCAGCGAAAGCTGGGGATATTACAGGAGGTCTTCCAAGAGTAACGGAGTTATTTGAGGCAAGAAATCCTTCTAATCCAGCAGTGGTTACTGAAATAGACGGTGTAGTGTCTTATGGAAAAGTGAAGAGGGGTAACCGTGAGTTGATAGTAGAGTCTAAGACAGGAGAGATTAGAAAGTATTTGGTAAAATTATCAAGCCAAATTATTGTTCAAGAGAATGACTTTGTAAGAGCGGGGTCTCCGTTATCAGATGGTTCTATAACACCTGATGATATCTTAGCAATCAAAGGACCTACTGCGGTTCAAGAGTATATTGTGAATGAAATTCAAGAGGTATACCGTCTTCAAGGTGTGAAAATTGATGATAAGCATTTTGAGATTATCGTTCGCCAAATGATGACAAAAGTAGAAATTGTGGATGGAGGAGATACTCAGTTCTTAGAAGGTTCATTAGAGCATAAATTAGATTTCATTGAGGAAAATAATAGAGTGTTCGGTTTGAAGGTTGTAATTGACCCGGGAGACTCTAAAGAGTTCCAGGCGGGCCAAATGATTACTGCAAGAGAACTTAGAGATGAAAACTCTAGACTGAAGAGAGAAGACTTGCAGTTGGTTCAAGTGAGAGAGGCTCTTACAGCAACAGCAAATCCTGTTCTTCAAGGTATCACGAGAGCAGCTCTACAAACGAAATCATTTATGTCTGCGGCATCATTCCAAGAAACTACTAAAGTATTAAATGAAGCAGCAGTATCTGGTAAGGTAGATGAACTAAATGGTCTGAAAGAAAATGTTATTGTAGGACATAGAATTCCTGCAGGAACAGGTCTTAAAGATTATCAAAATATCATCGTAGGCTCAAATAGAGAGTTTGAAGACATTAACTAAAATTTAAGAATACTGAAAGTTTGAGATATGGAAATATTTTTATACCTTTCATATCTCAAATTTTAAAATACATTTAATTTATAAAAAAATAAATATTATGGACAACAACCAAAATCAAGATCAAAACGGAATCAATATCCAGTTAAACGAAATGGTAGCGACAGGAGTTTATACTAATTTAGCTTTAGTAAATCATTCACCTTCAGAGTTTGTATTGGATTTCATTCAATTGATGCCAGGCGTTCAGCAGGCACAAGTAAGAAGTAGAGTGATTCTTGCTCCTCTTCATGCAAAAAGGTTATTGAATGCTTTACAGCAAAATATAGTAAGTTATGAACAACAATTTGGCGAAATTAAAGAGGTTGAGCCTTTTGTTTTAGGTGCTAATAATGCTCCTCAAGCGTAAGATAAAATTAATATTAAAAAATCCAGTTTCATTAGAAATTGGATTTTTTTTGTAAAAAACTAAATGAAATTTGTAACAAAATTTTTCATTTGCAAACTAATAAATAAAAAATAATGTTAAGAGCAGAACATATTACAAAAGCTTATGATAAAGGGAGTAAAATAGCCTTGCAAGATTTTAGTTTAGAAATTCCAAAAGCGAGTATTTACGGACTTTTGGGGCCTAATGGAGCTGGGAAAACTACTTTTATTAGAATTGTTAATCAAATTATTCAAGCGGATAAGGGAAAAATTTTTTTTAATGATGCATTGTTAAATTTTCAGCATATTCGAGAGGTAGGCTACATGCCAGAAGAAAGAGGTTTATATAGGAATATGAGTATTGGAAACCAGCTGATGTATTTTGGGGAATTGAAAGGGATGAAACGCCAAGATGTTTTAGAGCAATCTAAATTTTGGTTTGAAAAATTGGAAATAGGACAATGGTGGAATAAAAAAATATCAGAACTTTCTAAGGGGATGTCTCAAAAGGTGCAGTTTGTGGTTACAGTTTTGCATAATCCTAAATTATTAATTTTAGATGAACCTTTTTCGGGATTTGATCCTGTAAATGCCAATCTTATTAAAAATCAAATTTTAGAATTAAAGAAAAATGGAACTACGATTATTTTATCTACTCATAGAATGGAAAGCGTAGAAGAACTTTGTGATCAGGTAGCTTTGGTTCATCAATCTAAAAAGATTTTTGAAGGGGAAATTTCCAAGATAAAAGAAAAGTTTAGACAAAATTTATTAGAAATTTCACTGGCAGAAATAAAAGAAGAGCGATTTAATCAATTCAAAGAGCGAATGCTATTACAAAATGAACAAAGAAAAGGAGAATTTGTTAGTTTTGAATTAAAAAATGACTTTAATCAAAGACAATTACTTCAAGAACTCACAGAAATTGGAAAAGTGCAGTTATTCAGAGAAAAAATGCCAACCATGAATGAAGTGTTTATCTCCGCAGTGGAAAATAATGAAAAAATAAATCAATGAAAAATATAATTTTAGTAGCAAAAAGAGAGTTTCTTACTCAAGTGAAAAAAATGTCCTTTATTATATTGACATTATTTACTCCATTGTTGTTAGTTGTTTTTGGTGGGGTAGTTTCTTTTATATTTCAAGCTAATAAGGCTGAGAATAACATTAAGGTAATTGATAAAAGTGGCATTTTTGAGCATAAATTAGAATCAGATGAAAATGTGGCATATACATTTGTGCCTAAGAGTAAGGAAAATCATTTGAAAAATACTTTAAAATCAGATGAAGAAGCCTATGAAATTTTAATTATTCCAGAAATTTTAGATATCCATCAATTAAATAAGGTAGAACTCTTAACGAATAAAAATATAGGGTATGAGGTGAGAAATAAAATCACTCAAGACCTTACAGATATTGTAAAATCTAAGAAAATATTAGATTTGGGAGTGACTCCATTACAAATCCAAGATTTGGAACAGAAGGTATTACTAAATATAACGAATATTTCTGGACAAAATGAAGATGATATGCTTATCGGTGTGAAAACAGGAATAAGTGGTTTTCTAATGTATGTTGTTTTTATGTTCATTTTTATGTATGGAGTGAGAGTGATGAAAAGTGTATTAGAGGAAAAGAGTACTCGCGTGGTTGAGATTATAATATCTTCAGTAAAACCATTTGATTTAATGATGGGGAAAATTTTAGGTGTTACAGGTGTGGCGTTAGTGCAGTTTTTTACTTGGATAATGATGATAGTAGGTTTGTTTCAATTTTTGGATACATCGGAAAATAATATGCTGTTAAATTATGGAGAAACTATTCAAAATATATTCTTTACAATGAAAGAAATGGATTTAGGATTAATATTGTTTGTCTTTGTTGTTTATTTCCTATTAGGATATTTATTTTATAGTGCAATGTTTGCTGCGATTGGTTCAGCTGTGGATAGTGAAACGGAAACTCAGCAATTTACTATATTTGCCATTATACCATTAGCATTGGGATTTTATGGAAGTATGAGTATCATGAATAATCCTGATGGAGCCATGAGTTTTTGGCTCTCTATTGTGCCTTTTACTTCTCCAATTGCTATGTTGGCAAGGATTCCCTTCGGAGTTTCCACATGGGAATTACTATTATCAATAAGTATTTTATTTTTATCAGTGTTAGGAATGATATTTATTGCTTCAAAAATTTATAGAATAGGAATATTAATGTATGGCAGTAAGGTAAGCTATAAAGACCTTTGGAAGTGGATTAAGAGTTCGTAAGTTAAATTTTCATTTTGACACTCAGTGTTTTGTTGTTTGTGTGTTAAAAAAATATTGGGAATATTTT
>CAUTLL010000023.1:0-9896 GCA_963539275.1 uncultured Flavobacteriaceae bacterium | reverse complement strand
CCAGTATCTACGAAGATGCAAGTTAATTGGTCTCCTATTGCTTTGTGAATGAGTACAGCTGCTACAGAAGAGTCTACACCGCCAGAGAGTCCCAAAATTACTTTTTGATTACCTACTTTTTCTTTGATTTCAGAAATGGTTTTGTCGATATAGTTAGATAATTTCCAATTTTTTTCTGCCTTACAAATGTTGAAAACAAAGTTTCTCAACATTTTTTCACCCTCTTCGGTGTGGGTAACTTCTGGGTGAAATTGGATAGAATAAATTTTTTTTTCCTCGTTTGAAATTCCTGCAATCACTTCTGATTTTGCATTGATATTAAAACCTTCTGGAATTTCTTGAACTTCATCGAAATGACTCATCCATACGATGGAATTTTGTTGAACTCCTTCAAAGAGTGGGCAGTTGTTTGTAATCTCTAAATGAGATTTTCCATATTCACCTTTAGTTCCTTTGATTACTTTTCCTCCGAGAAGATGAGCGGTCAGTTGCATTCCGTAGCAAATTCCTAATACCGGAACCCCCAAGTCAAAAATGGCTTTATCTACCAAATGAGCGTTTTCTGCATTCACTGAAGATGGCCCACCTGATAAGATAATTCCTGAGGGATTTTTAGCTTTAATTTCCTCTAATGGAGTGTTAAAAGGGATAATCTCTGAATACACTCCCATTTCGCGGATTCTTCGGCTAATCAATTGGTTGTATTGAGAACCAAAGTCTAAAACAACAATTCCATTATTCATAAGTTAAAATTTTAAAATTATTTTGTTAGCCCAATATCTTGTCTATAATAAGCGTAATCAAAGTTAACAGTAGGAGCATCTTCATAAACTTTTTGTCTTGCTTCTTCATAGGAGTCTCCCGTGGCAACTAAGTTTAAAACTCTACCGCCATTAGTGACAATCTTATCTCCTTGATGAGTCGCCCCAGCGAAGAAAATTTCGCTATTTTTCACTTTTTCTAAATCTCTGATTTCTAATCCCTTTTCAAAATCACGAGGATATCCACCAGAGGCAATCACAAGGCAAACCGCTTTTTTGTCAGAGAATTTAAGTTCAATTTCCTTACCATCAAGACAATCATTAATAGTATCTAAAAGATTATTTTCTAAAAGAGGCATAATAACTTGTGTTTCAGGGTCTCCAAGACGCATGTTGTATTCTAACAGATAGCAGTCATCGTTGGAAACCATTACTCCAAAGAAAATAAATCCTTTGAATTTTAGCATATTATCTTGTATGCCATTCATGGTAGGTTCCATAATATCTTTGATGAATTTCTCCATGTGTGCAGGAGTAAAATCAGGGTTAGGAGCTACACAGCCCATACCTCCAGTATTAGGGCCTTGTTCGTTATTTCCTAATTTTTTATAATCTTTCACAGCGATACAAGGGAATAGCTTTTCTCCATTAGAAAAAGCAATGACAGAAGCTTCGAAACCTTGTAAAAATTCTTCCACAACGATTCTAATCCCTGCATCTCCATGGATTTTTCTAATCATAAAGTCATGGATTGTAGTTTCTGCTTCTTGTAAATTTTTACAGATAACTACACCTTTACCACTTGCTAAACCACTTGCTTTTACCACTAATGGGAAAGCTTGGGTTCTTACATAAGCGATGGCATCATTATAAGATTCAAAAATTTTGGCTTTGGCTGTTTTTACTCCATAATCTTGCATGAATTTTTTAGAATAAGCTTTGCTTCCTTCTAAAAGTGCAGCAGCTTTTTTAGCTCCAAAAATTTTTAATCCTTCTTTTTGAAATTCATCAACAATACCTTCCACTAAAGGAGCTTCTGGTCCTACGATAGTTAAATCTATATCCTCCTTTTTTGCAAAATTAACAAGACCTTCTATGGTATTTTCATATACGGTAGTACCTAATTTTTCTGTAGAGGCATTTCCTTTTGCAAAATAAAACTTAGTAATTCTATGGTCTTGTTTTAATTTCCAAGCGAGAGCAGACTCTCTTCCGCCATTTCCTACGATGAGTATTTTCATAATTTTATAGATTAAATATTGTTACAACTGGTTACCTACAAAAATACAAAAAATTAAAGAGTTAAATGAAAAATTATAAAAGTTTTATATTTTTTTCTTAAATGATTATCTTTGTGGTCTTAATAAAACGAAAAGAAATATGTATTGTTCAGCTCAAGAAGCATTATCTTTAATAAAAAGTAACGATAGAGTATATATTCAGGGGAGTGCGTGTTCTCCAAATTATCTTATAGGTGAGTTAGCTCAAAAAGCTCACGAACTAGAAAATGTGGAAGTTGTTTGTATGAATGTGCAAGGAGAGGTAGAAATAGCAAAACCTGAATATGAAAATAGTTTTTTCATTAATGCGTTATTCGTTTCAGCCCCAATTAGAGAAAATATCAATAGTGGTAGAGGAAGTTTTGTTCCTATTTTTTTAGGAGATATTCCTGATTTATTTAGAAGTGGAAGAATGCCGATAGATGTGGCCGTTATTCATATTTCTGAGCCTGATGAGTTTGGAAATTGTAGTTTGGGGCTTTCTGTAGATATCAATAGAGCCGCAGTAGATACAGCAAAATATATCATTGCGCAAGTTAATCCAAGAATGCCGAGAACTCATGGTGATACTGTGATTCCTATTAGCCAAATTGATAAAATGGTATGGCATGAAACAGAGCTTCATACTGTAGATTATGCCTCTAAAGTGGAAGAAACAGAATTACTAATAGGAAAGCATATTGCGGAAATCGTAGATGATAGAGCTAATCTTCAGATGGGAGTGGGGACTATCCCCGATGCAGTTTTACAATGTTTGAAAAACCATAAAGATTTGGGGATTCATACAGAAATGCTTAGTGATGGTGTTATAGATTTGATAAAAAATGGAGTGGTTAATAACAAGTATAAGACTATCCATAGACATAAAACGGTAACAAGTTTTTGTTTTGGGACAAGAAGATTGTATGATTTTGTAGATGATAATCCGATGTTTGCGTTTTTAGATGTGGATTATACCAATGATCCGAGAGTTATCAGAAGAAATCCTAATATGGTTGCGATTAATAGTGCGGTGGAGATAGACATTACGGGGCAAGTTTGTTCCGATAGTATTTCCACTTATCATTATAGTGGCATTGGCGGACAGGTAGATTTTACGAGAGGGGCAGCATTGAGTGAAGGAGGTAAAGCTATTATTGCTGTCACATCAAGAACGAAGAAAGGAGTGCCAAGAATTACTCCAGTCTTAAAAGAAGGTGCAGGTGTGGTAACTACGAGAGGGCATGTTCATTATATAGCAACGGAATATGGTATAGTAGATTTACACGGAAAAAATTTTAAACAAAGAGCAAAAGCACTGATTTCTATTGCTCACCCAGATGATAGAGAAATGCTTGAAAAGGCTGCTTTTGAAAGATTCAAGAATTTAAGGTAAAATAGAAACAGCTTCAAAATTTTGAAGTTGTTTTTTATTATAGAGAAAGTAATATTTTTGCAATACTGAAATAAATCAAAACCCCTAAAATATCATTAGAAGTCGTGATGAATGGCCCTGTCGCAATGGCAGGGTCTATTTTGTTTTTGTTGAGAAATATTGGGATAATCGTTCCTATAATCGCAGCTACAATAATTACTGTCAAGAGAGAAACAGAAATTGTTATCGCTACAATGGTATCATGCTGATTGACCAATAAATTAAATCCTAAAATAATCAAAGCTAAAATCACCCCAGAAGCAGCGGATACACTTACTTCCTTAATTAAAGTCTTGAAAGTATTGCTCCCTAATGTATTATTGGCAAGACCTTGCACGATAATAGCAGAAGCCTGAACGCCAATATTCCCAGCAGTGGCGGCGATGAGTGGCACAAAGAATATAAGCTCTGGGACATGTTGCATAGCATCTTCATTTCCTTGGAGAACTTTTGAGCCTACAAGTCCTCCTACCATACCAATCAGAAGCCAAGGAAGGCGAGCTTTAGTCATATTAAAAATAGTATCTGTGGAGTCAATATCTTGAGCAATTCCCGATGCCATTTGGTAGTCTTTCTCTGCTTCTTCTTTTACGAAGTCCATTACATCATCTATGGTAATTCGCCCAACTAATTTTCCTAAAACATCTACCACAGGTACTTCGAATAAGTCGTATTTTTGCATATATCGTGCGACATCTTCCGCAGATTCTGTATCCTGAACGGAGCGTATTTTAGAATTATAAACTTCAGATATTTTGGTAGAGGTACTAGTAGTTAAAAGCTTTTTCAAACTTAATAAACCCAAGAGCTTATCATGGTCATCAACTACATAGATAGAATAGACTTCATCCATATCTTCTGCGAGTTTTCTCATTTCCTTGACAGCGGCAATAATAGATAAATTATGATCAATTTTTACCAATTCTGTAGCCATTAGACTCCCTGCTGTTCCTTCTTCATAGCGAAGAAGTTCCACGATGCTGTGGGCTAACTCATCATCATCTAAGTGTTTTAGGATTTCGTTTTGTTGCTCTTCTGGAAGCTCTGAGATGATATCTGCTGCATCATCGGAATCTATCTCGCCGATGATTTCTTCGGCGATTTCTTGTGTGGAGAAGTTTTTGAGAAAGTTTTTTCGCTCTTCTTCATCTACATATAAGAGCATCTCTGCGGACAGCTCATTGTCCATGAGTTCATATAAAAATTCTCTTTGGGCATTATTAAGCTGTTCAAAGAAATTTGCAATATCTACGGCCTCCATTTCCGAGATATGTTCTAAAATGGCTTTTGCATTTTTTTCTTCAATGTAAGAAAGTAAGGTGTCGTAAATGGTAATTTCTTTGCTCATGATATGTTATTTAATAGTAAAAAATCAAAAAAAATAGAAAAACGAATTTTGGGTAGGTTACTCTATAATAGGAGGTTCATCATCATAATATTCAAATAAGAAATCATTATATGGGAAGCGTGAAATATGGATTTTCAGAACTTCATCATAAATCAGTTTCTTCATATTTTGGAAGTTTTTCTTTGTCAAAGCAGAAATGAAGATGGTAGGATATTTAGATTTAGCCATCCAAGTTTTTTCCCATTCTTCTAGAGAGATGTTTTTCCTTGTGGCAGGGGTTAGGTCATCTTCATCTTTTTTCTCGTAAGAGAAATTATCTATCTTGTTAAAGACCATAATCATTGGTTTTTGGTGGGCATCTATTTCTTGCAAGATATTATGAACAGAATTGATATGATCTTCAAAACTTTCATGCGAAATATCCACGATATGCACCAACAAATCCGCTTCTCTCACCTCATCAAGGGTAGACTTAAAGGATTCTACTAGTTGGGTGGGAAGTTTTCTGATGAAACCTACTGTGTCCGTCAAAAGAAAAGGTAAATTACCAATAACTACTTTTCTCACAGTGGTGTCAAGGGTTGCGAAGAGTTTATTCTCCGCAAAAACCTCTGATTTTGATAAGGTATTCATCAGGGTAGATTTTCCTACATTGGTGTAGCCTACCAGTGCGACACGCACCATCTTTCCGCGGTTGTTTCTTTGTGTCGCCATCTGCTTGTCAATAGTTTTTAGCTTGTCTTTGAGGAGAGATATTCTATCTCGGACGATACGGCGGTCTGTCTCTATTTCCGTTTCCCCTGGGCCACGCATCCCGATTCCTCCCCGTTGTCTTTCTAAGTGTGTCCACATTCTCGTAAGGCGTGGGAGGAGATATTCATATTGGGCAAGTTCTACCTGCGTTCTGGCATAAGAGGTTTGGGCTCTTTGGGCAAAAATATCCAGAATAAGATTAGTCCTATCTAAAATTTTCACTTCTTCTATCTCTCGTTCTAAGTTTTTTAGCTGAGAGGGAGATAGCTCATCATCAAAGATAATGGTACTGATTTCGTTTTCCTTTACGAAATCTCTTATTTCCTCCATTTTCCCTTTTCCTACGAAGGTTTTAGAGTCTGGTTGAGCCATTTTTTGTGTAAATCTTCGCTCTACAGTAGCTCCTGCGGTATAGGCGAGAAATTCTAACTCATCTAAATACTCCGTAAGTTTCTCTTCATCTTGGTCTTTAGTGATTAAGCCTACTAAAACAGCTGTTTCGTAGATATGTTCTTTCTTTTCTATCATATTTATTGAAAACTTTTGCAAAAATAAAAAAAAGACCCGTAGAATTGGTCTTTTTCGTTCTTTATTCCATGAAGTTTGGGGTAAGTTGCTTTTATTTTTTTGTTTTGTCTCAAAATTAGCTGTTGGGAGATTAGAATCAGTCAGCGTAAGACTTTCTAACTTCTTGGGAGATTATAAACTGGTAGAATAACATCTCCCAAGTTTTAGATTGGTTAAAATCTATTGGTTTAAGACCTGCAAAGCAGTTGGAAAATTAAAAACAAGTGAGATTGAGCCTTTCCAAGTTTTAGATTGATTAAAAAACTCTTTCATTTATATTAAAAAAGTGATTGTCTTTATTCTATTGACAATCACTTTCATGATTCAAGTCTAAAAATAGTTAGAAATTAACTTTATTTTCATCAATGACCAGTGAACCTTGTATTTGGTCAATATCATACATATATGTTTCTAAAACTCTCTCGGTAGTTCCTCTTAGTCCTCTTGCTCCAAGACCTTTTTCTATAGTCTCTTTTACGATTTTCTTTAAGGCTTCATCAGTGAAACTTAGTTCTACACCATCTAATCTGAATAACTCAATGAACTGATTGATGATGGAGTTTTTTGGCTCTTTAAGGATACGGAACATGGTAGTCTCGTCTAATTTATCCAAATGAGTGATAATAGGAAAACGCCCTAAAAGTTCTGGAATAAGCCCAAAGCTACGGAGGTCTGTGGCATCTAATTTATCTAAAATGTAGGCCTTGTTTTCTTGCTTTTCGGTATTTTCTGTACTAAATCCTATCGTCTGTTTGTTGAGCCTTCTCTCGATAATGTCCTTAATTCCATCAAAAGCTCCCCCTGCGATGAATAAGATGTTCTGGGTATTAACTTGGATGTATTTTTGGTCTGGATGCTTTCTTCCACCTTGTGGGGGTACATTCACGATGCTTCCTTCAAGGAGTTTTAATAAAGCTTGTTGTACACCTTCTCCAGATACATCTCGGGTAAGGCTTGGGTTATCAGATTTCCTTGCAATTTTATCAATTTCATCAATGAAAACGATACCTTTTTCGGCTTTTTCTACATCATAGTCTGAGACCATCAAAAGACGAGAGAGAATACTCTCCACATCTTCTCCGACATATCCTGCCTGTGTGAGTACGGTAGCATCTACGATACAGAAAGGAACATTGAGTAGCCTAGCAATGGTCTTGGCAAGGAGAGTTTTACCTGTTCCAGTTTCTCCTATCATAATGATATTAGACTTTTCAATCTCTACGGATTTATTTTCATCAGTATTATGAGAAAGTCTCTTATAGTGGTTATATACCGCAATAGAAAGTAGCTTCTTTGCTTGGTCTTGTCCAATTACATATTGGTCTAAGAACTCCTTGATTTCTCTCGGTTTTTTCAATTCCGAGATAGAAGAGTGATTGATTTCTTGCGATGATGTTTTTTCTTGTTGTTTTGAAGAAGCAATAATGCCATTGGCTTGGTCTATACAATAGTTACAGATATAGCTATCATCACTTCCTTGGAAGAGAAATTGGGCTTCATTGTTTTGTCTTCCACAAAAAGAACATTGTTTAGAGTTCATTTGTTTAGAATTTTAATTGACTAATGATTTGCGATGCTTTGTCTTATTTCCTCGTACTCTTCTGGTGTGAAATTTAGTCTTTCGTTCATGAAATTTAAGTCCTTAATTTCATTCATTGGTACTAAATGGATATGAGTATGAGGAACTTCTAAACCTACTACGGCAACGCCTACTTTTATGCAAGGGATAGCAGCTTTGACTTTCTTCGCGACTTTTTGAGCAAACGTCCAAAGGTTCTTATATTCTTCCTCATCTAAGTCAAAAATATAATCCACCTCCTTTTTGGGAATCACAAGAGTATGTCCTTTTGCTATAGGCATTACATCTAAGAATGCGAGATGATGCTCATCTTCGGCAATTTTATAGCAAGGGATTTCTCCATTTACAATTTTACTAAATATTGATGCCATATATTTTGGAGGTTAAATGGTAATTTCTAAAATTTCAAAAGATAGTTTATTGCCATTGGGTAAGGATATTTCTGCATTTTCTCCTACGGTTTTTCCTAAAAGACCTTTAGCGATAGGAGTGTTTACAGAAATCTTTCCTTGTTTCAAATCACTTTCATTATCAGGCACCAAGGTGAATTTTTGTTCTGCTTTGGTCGCATTGTTTTTTAATCTCACTGTGGTTAAAATAGAAACTTTGGAAGTATCTATTTGGTCTTCTTCTATAATTTTGGAAGTAGCGATAGTATCCTGTAATTTTGCGATTTTCATTTCTAAAAGTCCTTGTGCTTCTTTTGCTGCATCATATTCAGCATTCTCAGAAAGGTCTCCCTTATCTCTTGCTTCAGCAATTTGCTGAGTGATTTTTGGTCTTTCTACAGATTCTAAATATTCTAGTTCAGCTTGTAATTTTGCTAAACCTTCTTTAGTAACATAATTCATAATTTTTCTAATTTGTAGTTGTTATATAATAATAAAATATCCGACCTTTGCCGGATACTTAACATTAAGTTTTAAATTAACTTGTGCAAAGATAACAATAATTTTATTAAGATGAAAATAAAAACATTATTAAAAAGTTTGGGTATTTTTTTAGTCATAATGATGAGCAAGGGTTGTGGTAGCCGAGAGGATACAGTGAGCTGCTTCCCTGAACAGCCTATTAATGTGCGATTAAATTTAAATTTACCAGCTTATGCTAATGGACTTAATATTAATAATGGTTGGATTTATATCAATGAGCAACAAAGTGGCACTCGTGGGCTTATTTTAGTGAAAACAGCGACGGGCTATAAAGCGTACGATCGAAATGCGCCACATATTTGTCCTAATGAAAACTCTACTTTGGAGGTTCGGAATAACTTTAAAATTGTTTGTCCAAGTGATGGAGCAGAATGGATTTTACAAGATGGAACTCCAATAAAAGGAAGTGGATTGCCTCCGAAGACTTATAATTGTTCTTACAATCCTGTGACAAATGTGATTTTTATTCAATATTAACGAAATGAGTTAACAAAATGAAAATAGTGATTCAGAGGGTTTCTTGTGCTTCGGTGAGAGTTGAGGGAGTGATTGTAGGACAAATTCAACAGGGATTAATGCTTTTGGTAGGAGTGGAAGAAGGAGATGATAAAAGTGATGCGGAATGGTTAGCAAAGAAAATTTTGGATTTAAGGATTTTTAGTGATAGTGAAGGAAAGATGAATCTTTCTGTGAAGGATGTAAGTGGAGATGTACTTTGTATTAGTCAATTTACCTTAATAGCAGAATATAAGAAGGGAAATCGTCCGTCTTTCATTAAGGCTGCGAAACCAGAAAAAGCCATAGATTTATTTGAATATTTTAAAGAGCTTATAAAAAATTCTGGTTTGAAAGTAGAAAGTGGAATTTTTGGAGCAGATATGAAAGTAGAGTTACTAAATAACGGTCCTGTGACGATAGTGATGGATAGCAAAACAAAATCCTAAAATAAGAAAAACAGCCTAATTACAGGCTGTTTTTTGTTTATTCGTATTTGTTAGTGATTTCAACTTGTTGATTAAGTTGATTTAAACGATTTTGGATTTTTGCAATATTATTTTCAAGTTTTTGTAATTTTCTCTCACTTGAAGCAAGGTCTTTATTTGTTTTTTCTGTATTTTTCAATACTTTCATAGTTTGTTTCGCATCTGAAGCAGTGGTAGAAGCACTTGAAGTATTGAAATCTGTAGTTACAGAGTTAGCTTTTGTATTGATAGCAGCTGCCTTATTTCTTAAATCGTTTGTTTTAGCTTTTTCTTTTTTTT
>CAUTLL010000022.1:0-10070 GCA_963539275.1 uncultured Flavobacteriaceae bacterium | reverse complement strand
TTTCTAAGGATTTCAATCGCCTTTTCGAAATCTCCTTCTGCTTCTACTAAAGCTTTTTTGCAGTCCATCATCCCTGCACCTGTCGTGTTTCTTAATTTAGCAACATCTGCGGCTACTGGTGTATACATACTATAATAAATTTTATATTTTTGTCGTCAATAAATTTTCAATCCACAAAGATAAAAAAATTTGAAAAATGAAAAAAATGATTTTTGCACTTTTATACCTCTCTTCTTTATTGGTACCAGCTCAGAAAAAAAACAACAAAAATTCTACTAATCAAACATTCAAAAAATACACTTTGGAACAAGCCGAAAAATCTAACAACACAAAGGTTTTAGCAAATTTTATCGCAAACCACCCAAATCACCCCAAAACACAAATATTAAAACAGAGATTGACTTATTTGATGAATCAAGAATCCAAATTAAACGCTCATCATAAAAAAACTCCTACTAAAAAAATTGAAAATATGCATTCCTCCTCTTCAAATATTATTAAAGTAGATGGAAATCACACCACAGAAATCCTTAACCATATTCTCAACGGAGATACCAAGAGTACAAAAGCCTATGTATTAATAAAAAATGACGCATTATGTGATATCATCGTAAATATAAAAGGTAAATATCATTCCCAAGTAAACTTAAAAGCAGGAAAAGAAGGAAGACTTCTAATAGATAAAGGAAGCTACCAAATTTCATCTATAATTTGTAATGCTTCTTATAACGCCATACAACAAATTAATAGCAATTTTCAAATAAGGTTAAACAATAAATAGATTTCATAAAATAATGAAAATAAAGTTTTTTTTAATACTACTTCTCAGTATTATCACAATGAGTTTTTCAGCTCAAATCAAAGACCCTGTAAAATTTCAGTTAAAAATTAACGAATTAGGGAACAACCTATACGAAGCTGTTTTGGTTGCCAATTTAGAGAAAAATTGGCACATCTATTCCAAAGATATTCCCGAAGATAGTGGAATCCCAACAGAAATGATTCTTTCTGGGAAAAATATAGAAGTAATGGGTAAAGTAACCGAAATTGGAAAAAAAATAGATGAATATTCCGAAGCCTTTGGAACAAGAATAGTATATTATTCTAACAAAGTTTCTTTTGTGCAAAAATTCAAACTTAAAGATGCTTCTAAAACTGCAAATATTGGTGTAGAAATCACCTACCAAACCTGTGATGACCGAGTATGTTTAGCACCAAATACCTTGGAATTTGAACAAAAGATAGAAAATAAAACCATCCCAGAAGAAGAAAACTCTGAAGAAGGCGAAACTACAACTCAAAATAACAATATAAAAGACTCTATTTCTAATTCTTCTACAATAAAATTAGATCCCAAAAATATTCGTATAGAGAATATAAACCACAAAAATCCTCTTACAGATTGTGGAGTAAAAACAGAAGAAAATACCTCTGACCTTTTTTGGATTTTGGCACTTGGTTTTATTGGTGGACTTATTGCACTGCTCACTCCATGTGTATTTCCTATGATACCACTCACTGTTTCTTTTTTCACAAAAGGTGCAATAAATAAATCACAAGGTAAAAAAGATGCCATAATTTACGGATTTTTTATTTTAAGTATTTTTACATTATTAAGTGTTCCTTTCCACATTATTGATGGAATTTCTGGAAATATTTTCAACGAAATTTCTACTAATATTTGGTTAAACATTAGTTTTTTTACCGTTTTTTTATTCTTTGCATTCAGTTTCTTTGGATTTTATGAAATCGCGCTTCCTAGTTGGATTGCTAATAAATCTTCCAAAGCCGAGGATACAGGCGGTATTATTGGAATTTTCTTCATGGCTTTGACCTTAGTAATTGTCTCTTTTTCATGCACAGGACCTATTCTAGGAAGTTTATTAGGAAGTGCTATTTCTGGTGCAAATGATGTACCAATGCTCTTAACTTTTGCTTTGGCAGGATTTGGTTTAGCATGGGCAATAGTCTTTGGGGCATTAGCCTTATTCCCTCAAGCATTACAATCTTTACCAAAATCTGGTAGCTGGATGAACTCTGTAAAAGTAATTTTAGGATTTATGGAATTAGCATTAGCTCTAAAATTCCTTTCAAAGGCAGATTTAGTTTCTAAAACTTTCCTACTAAAAAGAGAGTTATTCATTGGTATTTGGATTATCATTTCAATCTTACTGACTCTTTATTTATTAGGAAAAATCAGATTTCCTCACGATGATAAAAATGCAGAAATCTCTAAAAAAAGAAAAGTTTTAGGAGTTTTAAGCATAGGAATTATTATATATTTAATGCAAGGACTATTCCCAAGTGATAGACCAAAATTACAAATCTTAAGCGGAATTCTACCCCCTATCAATATGAGTTATTTCCACAATGAAAAAGATGGGATTTTAGGAATGCACCCCGAGCATGATTACTTCAAGGCTGTGGAATTGGCTCAAAAAAAGAACAAACCTATTTTGATAGATTTCACAGGTTATGGTTGTGAAAACTGCCGAAAAATGGAAGAGTTTGTTTGGAGCGAATCTGATATTCTGCCTCTTCTCCAAAACGAGGTTATATTAGCTTCCCTTTATATAGATGATAAAGAAATTCTCCCTGAAAATGAACAAACCAGCATAGATATGGGGAACGGACAAAAAAAGAAAATAAAAACTATAGGAAACAAATGGAGTATGTTCCAACAAATAAATTTTAATAATAACTCCCAACCACATTATGTCCTTGTAACTCCCGAAGGGAAAGTAATTAACACTCCTGTTTCTGGATACATGGACAAAGAGGATTTTAAAAAATTCCTAGAATGCGGAATTAATTTTTATAAACATCAGAAATAATAAAAACCCTTACAAAAATCATAATTTTGGGTATTTTCAAAAATATTTGAAAAATATAACTTTGCAAAAAATAATTTATTATGAAAAATATAGCAATTGCATCAGACCATGCAGGTCATGAAATGAAAGACTTCCTAAAAAGAAAACTAAAAGCAGATTTTAACATGATAGATTTTGGGGCATTCCTAAAAGGAGAAAGCGTAGATTATCCTGATTTTGCCCATCCTGCCGCAAGTTCCATAGAAAAAGGTGATTGTGAATTGGGAATCCTAATATGTGGAACGGGAAACGGAATGCAAATGGCAGCAAATAAACACCACGGCATCAGAGCTGGTCTTGCTTGGAATCCTGAAATAGCAACCCTTACAAGACAACATAACAATGCTAATATCATTACGATTCCTGCTAGATTTTTAAACAATGAAGAGGCTTTAGAAATTGCAAAAGCGTTTTTAAATACAGAATTTGAAGGAGGAAGACATCAAAACAGAATAGATAAAATCCCTTTAACTGAAACAAAATAATATGCTAAATCCTATCCTTTTTGGGTAGGATTTTTTTCATTCAAAAGATTTTTTTATTTTTGTTAAAATAAACACGGTAATTAAATGAATTTTTCAAAAAAAATATTAGCTATTTTGAGTATATTTTTAGCATTTTCTTCATGCACAGGACAAGATTCTAAACCTCATAAAGATATCATTAAAGGAAATAAAAACCTCACAAAAGAAACTAGAGAAATACATGGCTATGAAGGGATTACCATAAAAGGTAGTTTTGATGTTGTTTTAATGGATGAGCCACAAGGAGAAATTCTTATCAAGGGAGAAGAAAATATCATTCCTTGGGTTCAGACTAAAATTGATGATAAACACTTAGTTCTGAATTTTGATCATGATAAAAAAGTTATTGAACACAGTAGATTAGTCATATATATTCCTGTTCAAAATGTTAAAGCCTTAAAACTCAAAGGTTCAGGAGACATCATCAATAAAGGAAGTTTGAAACAGTCTAAATTCAAAATTAGCTTACAAGGCTCTGGAGATATTGAACTAAAAAATTTGATTATCGACAAAACAGATATTTCATTAAAAGGCTCTGGAAATATCAAATTATCTGGTGTATCAAAAACTTTAGAAATAGACCTTAAAGGTTCGGGAGATATTTTAGCAGAAAATTTTGTTACAGATATTGCTAATGTAGACATAGAAGGCTCAGGAGATGTGAATATTTATGCCAAAGAAACTTTCTCAGGAACGATAAAAGGTTCGGGAGATATTGTCGTAAAAGGAAACCCCGACCAAGTATCCCAAAGCATAAAAGGAACGGGAGAGATACAAATTTTATAAAAAATAAGGCTGCCTTTATGCAGTCTTTTTCATTAAATCAATTTTGAATTATAAAAACACATAAAAATGTCAAAAAAGAAAAAATATATTTCACATAAAAACAACTATAAGCTGAGAGATATTGGAAAAATAATTCTCAGACTAATGAACCAAAATACATCTAAAATTTATAATTATAAACAGATTTCAGATGGTATAAATTACAAAAATCCTCGACAGAGAGAGCAAGTCATTCAAGCTCTGCATATTCTTCGGGCAGAAAATAAAATCCGAGAAACCGAAAAAGGCAAATATATCCTAAATTTGGAGATTAGCGATACTTTCATCGGAACTATTGATTTTGCCCTTAATGGCAATGCCTATGTGAATGTAGAAGGGCTGGAAGAAGATATTTTTATTCATCAAAAAAATGTAAAAGACGCTCTTCAAGGGGACAAAGTCTTAATTGTAACCTATCATTTCAAAGGAAGAAAATTAGAAGGCTCCGTTTTAGAAGTTTTAGAGAGAGCCAAAGAATCTTTCGTAGGGACATTTGAGTATGTAAAATACAAAGATTTCGGATTTGTAATTTGTGATAAAAAAGTGATTAACACCGATATTTTTATCCCAAAACAAAAAATCAACGGAGCTAAAAACGGGGATAAAGTCGTAGTAAAAATGCTTCAATGGGATATTAATTCCAAAAATCCCGAAGGCGAAATTATCAAAATTTTAGGGACACCTGGCGAACACGAAACTGAAATTCATTCTATTTTAGCGGAGTATGAACTCCCTTATGAATTCCCAAAAGAAGTGGAAGATTTTGCAAATAGCATAGACCGAGAAATCTCTCATAATGAGATACAAAAAAGGCGAGATATGCGTAAAGTTCTGACCTTTACCATTGACCCTAAAGACGCTAAAGACTTTGATGATGCTCTCTCTATTCAGAAATTAGATAATGGAAATTGGGAAATTGGGGTGCATATCGCTGATGTTTCTCACTATGTGAAACCTGGCACTATCCTCGATGAAGAGGCTTACCAAAGAGCAACTTCCGTTTATTTGGTGGATAGAACAGTACCTATGCTTCCAGAGATTTTGAGCAATGACCTTTGTTCATTAAAACCCAATGTGGATAGATACGCCTTTTCTGCAATTTTTGAAATGAATGAAAAGGCCGAAATTCAAAAGCAGTGGTTTGGTCGCACGGTTATTCATTCCGACAGGAGATTCACCTACGAAGAGGCTCAAGAACGCATAGAAACAGGAAAAGGAGAATTAGCTGAAGAAATTTTAACCTTAGACCGATTAGCAAAAATCATGCGAGAAAACCGCCTAAAACACGGAGCTATAGCCTTTGACCGCAGTGAGGTGAGATTCAACCTTGATGAAAATCATAATCCTATTGGTGTTTATTTCAAAGTTAGCAAAGATTCTAACCATTTGATAGAGGAATTTATGCTTTTAGCCAATAGAAAGGTTTCAGAATTTGTTTCTCTTAATCATAAAAAACAAACGACCAATAACACCTTCATTTATCGTATCCATGATGACCCAGACCCAGCCAAATTAGAGGCATTAAGGGATTTTGTGGCAACTTTGGGATATAAAATGGATTTGGCAAATTCCAAAAAAATCGCTGAAAGCATAAACCTGTTACTGACTGATGTTTCAGGGAAAGGCGAAGAAAATATGGTGGAAACTTTGGCTATGAGAAGCATGAGTAAGGCGGTGTATTCTACAGAAAACATAGGTCATTACGGCTTGGCATTTGAGTATTATTCTCACTTTACATCGCCTATTCGCCGTTATCCTGACCTCATCGCTCACCGACTTCTGCAACATTATCTCGATGGAGGCAAATCTCCTAACCGAGAGGAATACGAGGAATACAGCAAACATTGTAGCGAAATGGAGCGTTTTGCCGCTAATGCCGAACGAGACTCCATTAAATACATGCAAGTGAAGTTCATGGAAGATAAAGTAGGACAAGTCTTCACAGGAGTAATCTCTGGCACAGCCGATTATGGCTTCTGGGTAGAAATCCCTGAAAATGGAGCAGAGGGCATGATAAAACTCCGCGACCTGATGGATGACTCCTATTCCCACGACCCTAAAACACACTCTATCATTGGAGCAAGAACGGGCAATACCCTCCGCCTTGGTGATGAGATAAAAATACAAGTAGTAAAAGCAAACCTCATCCAAAAACAATTGGATTTTAAAATTGTAGAATATAAACACAGCGAGATTTAATTAAATCTCGCTGTGTTTTTTTTATTGCATTACTTCTACATAAAGATCTCCATCTGTATTTCTTTGAGCTGTAAAATATATTTCTTTACTTTTATCATACTTTCCTCCAAACAGATAATCAGTTTCTACCCATTTGAGTGTGGCTTCACAATCACACTTCTTATTCTCTTTATCGAAAGAAACATTTCTTATATTAGAAATTTCCACAGGGTAAAGCCTATTTATTATTTCTTGTATTTTATCTTCTCTTTTATATGCTATTCTTACAAAATCTCTCTTCTCCCCCCATTTGTATCTTCCTTCAATTTCTTCTATAGCACGATCAACTCTTTCTTTTTCATTATCAATTTTAGCCAACATTGGTTCTTTTTCTTTGTTTAATTCTTCGAGTTTCTTATTTTCAACATCATCAGCATTATTATTTTCTATTTCCCATCTTTTGACATCATACTCTTCTTCTATCTTTTTCCTTTTACTAGAAAAATAATCATAAAGATCTTCATTATCACTTATATCATACCCATTATTTCTAACACCCTGTTTCAGTTCTTCCATTTCTTTTTTATACTTTTCATAATCCTCTGCATAATACTCGTATGCTACATCCCTCCAACGAACAAAATTATAATTATCAATAATAATTTCACGAACAAGTTTTGACACTTCCTTATCTCCACACTCAGGAGCAGAGTTACAGCTAACTAATCCTCCTAATAAACCTAAAAATAAGACTGCTTTTTTCATAAGATTAATTTATATTTTTCTAAGAATTATATCTAATACTTTATCACTTTTTGCTTTCTCATTTCCTAAAATAGATTTTAAGAAAGGAATTTTTAATTCATCATGTACAACCATCCATCTTGGTTCTCCTGAAGCACTTTTTGGGTATCCTACTCCTGCACCCTTACCATTCCATCTCATTGCAATGACAGGTTCCTTTCCTCCATCATATTTTCCATAAGCAATAGAAAATTCACCATTGTTATACAATACTTCTCTCAACTCAAAATTAGATGTATTTACTTCTTCAGGTTTCATAATATTATATTTTTATAATTAACATCACAAAAATAACTCAAATCCCAACCAAAACCCTTACCTTTGCAATTATAAAATATAATAAAAAAGTTATAATTTATGATAGGTAATAAAATAAAAAATATTAGAGAATTAAAGAACTTTACCCAAGAATATATGGCAGAAAAATTAGACATTTCACAAGCTGCCTATTCTAAAATGGAGAAGGGAGACACTAAAATTTCACAAGATAAACTCAATAAAATTGCAGAAATTTTAGAAGTAAACCCTGATGATATAACTGATTTTGATAATAAAAAAGTTTTAAATAGTTTTAATAATGTAAAGGGAAGTAATAACGGAATTATAACTTATAACGAAAAAGATATAATTCTCATTCACCAACTCTATGAGGATAAAGTTGCTCTTTTAGAAAAACTTTTACAAAAATCAGAAGAAGAAGTAAAACACTTAAAGGCTCTTTTACAGAAATAAAATTCCATTTCCCAAAGTTTCCTTATTTTTGGGCATTATAAAAGTAAAATTTCTAATGTTAGAACTTATTTTTTCTGCGGTAGGACTAGGGTTTATGCTTAGTTTGGTATTTATTGGACCTGTATTTTTTCTACTGATAGAAACAAGTCTTTTTCGTGGAGCCAAACATGCATTATCACTAGATTTTGGAGTAATTACTGCTGACATTCTGTGCATTGTAGCCACTTATTTTTCTAGTCAAGATATCATTTATATTATTGACCAGTATCCTAGTTTTTACAGAATTTCTGCATTAATTATCTTCATTTATGGGATTTTCATGATGCTTTCAAAAACTAAAATGCACATTTCAGGAGAGAAAAAGCTCATCAGTCAGAATTATTGGAAAACTTTTATTAATGGTTTTTTGCTCAATATTTTGAACATTGGTGTCGTACTTTTTTGGCTCGTTACTGTAATTTTCATTCGGAAAAATCACCCCGAAACAGAATACTTTCTATTGTATATCACCATTGTGATTCTTACTTATTTAAGCATAGATTTAGCAAAAATTTATTTGGCTAAACAATTTCACAATAAACTTAATGAGCCTGTTGCCAACAAAATACGCAAAGGGGTAGGGGGAATACTCATTATAATGAGCGGTTTAATCTTCTTACAAAGCTTTGAAAATTTTAATCAATTAGACAAAAATCTAAAAGACAAGGGATTAAATAAACAAGAAATCTTAAATCAAAAATAAATGGTAGTCTTCCCAAAACCACTACAAAAAGGTGATAAAATCGCAGTGGTGTCTCCTGCTGGAGCTGTGGATTTTTCTCAAATATCAACGACTATAGACTTAATAAAATCCAAAGGTTATGAAGTAGAGCTTAGCCCCAATTCTTTAGGTTTTTATAATATGGGATATGCCTATTCTGGAACGGAAGAAGAACGGCTCTCCGACCTAAATTGGGCATTGAATAACGATGAAATATCGGCAGTTTGGGCAACTCGCGGAGGATATGGTTGTCAACATCTTTTGAAAGGATTAGAACTTTCTCAATTTAAGCAAAATCCCAAATGGTATATTGGCTATTCTGACAATACCGTGATACAAAGTTTCCTGCTAAAAAACAATTTTGCAAGTATCCACGGGCAAACATTAAAGACCGCTTCACTTGGAGTTTCTCCTGAGAGTTTTGAAAATATTTTTCAGATTTTAAAAGGAATTTTGCCAGAATATCAAATTCCATCTCACAATTTAAACAAAAAAGGAAATGCACAAGGAGAATTGATAGGAGGGAATTTAGCCATGATTTATGCTCTTTTAGGCTCTCCATATTCTTTTGATTTTAAGGATAAAATCCTTTTTATTGAAGATATTGGTGAGCAGTTTTATGCTTTGGATAGAATGCTTATGGGACTACATTTGGCGGGAGTTTTTAAGCAAATCAAAGGTATCATCATCGGTGGAATGAATAATATGAGCAATGAAAACAATCCTCATTTTGAAGAGAACTTTGACCCTTTGGCATATGAAATCATATCTCACAGATTGAAAAATTATCCTATACCTACCGCCTTTGCCTTTCCAAATGGACATATTTTTGATAATCTTCCTTTGATTTTAGGAGCAAAAATAAAGTTGGAAATTTTTGATAATGTGAAAATTAGTTTTTTTTAATATATAATGATAAATAAAAACACATTATATTCACTCAACAATAGAAAAAATTATAAATATTAAGAATGAAATATCAAAAAACCAAGCGTTTAGCTAAAAAATAGAAGTATTAAGGTCTTTTCTTAAAGTGTTTCAGTGAAAATATGAAAATATTAGATTTTTGTTCAAAAAATATCAATAGAAAACCGAAATTTTTAGATTGTTGATCCAAATTTTTAGGTTCTGAACCTAAAATCTTCACTGATAAAGCCAAACACTTCTATTTCTCACCGAAAAAAATAAATACAAAACCTAAAAATTTGGATAAAATATTTAAAAATATTATTGTTTAACCCAAAAATGTTTATAAAAAATGAAAAACATTCTAAAATTAAGTTTAGCATTATGTCTCCTGAGTGCTGGAGTTCAAAGTTGTGCTGGAGTTCAAAGTTGCACCGAAGCCAATGCTAAGCATCACCATGATGAAGC
>CAUTLL010000021.1:0-10122 GCA_963539275.1 uncultured Flavobacteriaceae bacterium | reverse complement strand
TAAAAGACACGGGGCTTTTAGATTTGATTATTCCAGAGCTTACAGCATTAGAGGGAATAGAGGAGGTAGAAGGTCAAAAGCATAAGGATAATTTTTGGCATACATTGGAAGTGGTGGATAATATTTCGGTAAATACGGATAATCTTTGGTTAAGATGGGCAGCACTGCTTCATGATATAGGTAAAGCACCTACTAAAAAGTTTGTAAAAGGAACAGGTTGGACTTTTCATGGACATGAATTTTTAGGTTCAAAAATGGTGAAAACATTGTTTCAAAGATTAAAATTACCATTAGGGAAAGATATGAAGTATGTGCAGAAAATGGTAAAACTTTCATCTCGTCCTATTGCATTGGTTTCAGATGATGCTTCGGATAGTGCTTTGAGAAGAATGCTTTTTGATGCTGGGGAGGATTTGGATGATTTATTCACTCTTTGTAAAGCGGATATCACCACTAAAAATTCGTATAAACAAGAGAAGTTTAAGAAAAATTTTGAATATGTTGCTAAAAAAATTAAAGAAGTAGAAGAAAAAGATCATATTCGAAATTTTCAACCACCAATTACAGGAGAGGAAATTATGGTAATGTTTAACTTAAAACCAGGTAAAGAGATCGGAATTTTAAAAGAGAGAGTAAAGGAAGCTATTTTAGAGGGAGAAATTAGCAATGATAAAAATTCAGCAACGGCATTTGTGTTGCAAGAAGCAAAAAAAATCGGACTGTAAAAAAGTCCGATTTTTCTTTTTAATTTAGAATTTGTAATCAATTCCGAAAACAAAGTTTCTATTTTTTGTAGTATACCCTACTACATCAACATAATCTTTATTCAAGAAGTTATTAAGTTGAAAATAAGCATTTAAGTTATTGTTAATCTGCTGGTTAATTCCCACATTGAAAAGATTAAAATCACTTAAATAAACATTTTGAGGACGGAATGCACTATCGTAATATACATCATGTCTTCTTCCTACGAAAGTATGAGTGAAGTTAATTTTATTTCCTTTGAAAGCGGAAATTTCTACATAAGAATTGGCTCTTTGTTTTGGAATTCTTAGCATCACAGATTCTGGGTTATCTGTTTTCTTTTCTACAAAACTAAAATTCCCTCCGAATTTAATGAAAGAATTTATTCTAATATCTACTCCTGCCTCAAAACCTTGCGTTCTAAGCCCTTCTATGTTAGTATATTTACCAATTCCGTAAC
Source organism: uncultured Flavobacteriaceae bacterium (assembly GCA_963539275.1). Taxonomy (GTDB): domain Bacteria; phylum Bacteroidota; class Bacteroidia; order Flavobacteriales; family Weeksellaceae; genus JABCPE02. The sequence goes on along the minus strand of CAUTLL010000021.1, from coordinate 8,918 downwards.
TTAATGCGTCTTTTTGAAACCTTCTATATACTGCTCCATTAAATACAATGCTTCTATTTTGTTTCCCAAAACTGAAATTAATTTCATGAGAAACATTCGTTTCAGGGCTTAAGTCAGGATTAGGTGTAGTATATAGTCCGTCTCCAAAAGTTTGATAAAGCGTAGGAGAGATAAATGCTGTACCAATGGTATATCCAGCTTTTCCGAACCAGTTGCCAAATTCTTGATATAAGTAAGGATTAAAATTATAAATCCAATGAGTTCCGAATGATTTGTGAGCGGTCATTCTCGTTCCAGCATCTAAATAAAGGAATGCATAATTGAGACGAGCATTAGCAAACACATCAAAATGAGAAAAATGAGAGTCAGTTCTATCCAAGAAAAGTTGAAGGTTATTTCCTCCTGATGGAATATTGTAGTAGTCCATTCTTTGGTCTTCGTGCTGAATACCTGCCACGAAATTTAAGAAATTCCCAACTCTCAATTCATTGTAAAGCTCTACAAATGAGTTGAATCCATTATATTTATAAGCATCTTTATATTCAGAAGTCTTAAAGTTTTCGTAAATTCTTTCCGTCTCTGTATATCTTGTGTTTAGGGTGATTTTACCGATATTGTAACGATAATTAGCATTTGCTCCTAAATAGGTTTGTGTATCATTGGCACGGCTGGTTCCATCAGAGAAAGCATCATTATCATATTTATATAATAAATGATTCCATCCTCCCAGTATATTGATGTCAAATTTCCCTAAATCTACCCCAAATTTCACATTGATATTTTGTTTCTCGTAGCCATCTTTATCAAAGGTGTCATTTCCTTTTGCGGCAGATAGTCCTTCTGATTTTTCATTTAATCCCGAGATGAGATAACTGAAAACATTAGATTTTCCACTAAAGCTAACTTTTTGAGTATAAGTATCATAAGATGCTATTCTTGCACCCACATTTACTTCTAATTCTTTACCGTTGGCATATTTTTTTGTTTTAATGTCAATGACTGTAGTAGTGGCATTAGAACCATAAAGAACGGAAGATGCTCCATTGAGAATTTCAATACTAGAAATATTATCTAATGCTAATAACCTCAAGTCTTCTATATTAGAAGTAGCCCCAGTTACATTTTGCAGAGGAATTCCATCAATTAGTATGATTACATTCGCATCACTGCCACCTCTAGCTCTCAATACTTTAGTTTCAGTATTGTTGTTAAAGTTTCCTGAAATTTGTAATCCAGGTACTTGCTCTAAAACATCAGAAAGTGTTTGTCCTTGATATTTTTCAAGATCTTTTTCTGTCAAAAGCGTGATGTTTCTTCCGACTGTGTTGATTTTTTGAGCTGATTTAGAGGCGATAGTTACTTCCTCAATATGTTTTTCCTCTTGCTGTGCATTGGCTTGGGCGATGATTCCCAATAGAGCAATGCTTAAAATGACTTTTTTATTCATATAATTCTATTAAATTTATTAAATATTTTTTGAGAAAAATGAATAAAAATAACCCTAAATCATTGATTTAAGTGCAAATATTCATTCACTTTTCCTCCGAAAGTTCAGATTTATGCTATTTTGGCAGGTCTCCTGGCTTTTGCATTTCTACGCCTTCCCCGCTTTAGCAGTGGCTTTTTTGTAGAAACTTTTTAAACAATTTACAGTTGCGGGGGATAGCTTAGGATTTTCATCTAATTCCCTTTTCATCTGTGTAAAACAGAACCAAAATAAGGAGCAAATATATAAAAATATTCTATATGAGAAAGTTTATCCAATTATTAAATATGAATTAATAGGAAATAAAAAGACAAGTGCTGTAAGCTGGATTCTGTGCTTTGCAAAGCAAAGAGCCTGTTATTTATCTAAATTTTGCATTGCTACAAAATTTTAGCCGCCTACCCCTCAGCATTGGACGAGCAGTCCTTGATTGCTGATATACTTGGCGTTGCACCACATAGAGTTTACCTGATTTCACTACGGCATTATCCGTACATTCTTTCTGTTGCACTAGTCCTCGTATCACTACGGACGGGCGTTACCCGCTATGTTGCTCTATGGTGTCCAGACTTTCCTATTCCATATTAAAAGGAATCAACAGGCCACACTTGTCTGTATTGTTTGCAAAGGTAATTATTTATAATTTAAAATAAAAATCCTCCAATAACAGAAAACCATTATTGGAGGCAAAAACTAATAACCATGAAAACTCAAATTAAACATGAGAATCTAATTTATGTATTATCAAATATCATGCCAAAAAACATTAATGGATATATGAATATGTGAAAATTTAATTGTATTTTTGTAGCAGATAAAATTTTAAGATAATGTCAGGAAAAATTACTTTTACAATGATTAAGCCAGATGCCGTTGCAGATGGGCATATTGGGGCTATTTTAGGAAAAATTGCTGAGGCAGGTTTTAAAATCAAAGCGATGAAATTAACTCAGCTTACAGTAGCTGACGCTAAAAAATTCTATGAAGTACATGCAGAAAGACCTTTCTATGGAGAATTGGTAGAATTTATGTCTTCTGGGCCAATCGTAGCAGCTGTTTTAGAGAAAGAAAATGCGGTAGCAGACTTCAGAACGCTAATTGGAGCAACTAACCCAGCGGAGGCAGCAGAAGGAACAATAAGAAAATTATTCGCAAGAAGTGTAGGAGAGAATGCCGTTCATGGTTCTGATTCTGATGAAAATGCTCAAATAGAAGCAGCGTTCCATTTCTCTGGAAGAGAGATATTCTAATGAAATAATCTCAATAAGATGGAAATCAGTCTAAATTTTAGGCTGATTTTTTATTTAGAAAAATTTTGAAGATAAAAAATGTTTACTTTTGTGATTAAATAAAATTAAGATGATAAAAAATATTCCAATAGAGCGGGTTCTTTTCTTGGATATAGAGACCGTTCCTGCGTTTGGGAATTGGGAAGAGGTTTCTCTAGAAGAACAAAAACTTTGGGATAAGAAGACCAAAGGACAGAGAGAAGATGAGGTCTTTGTAGGAGAGTTTTATGAGGAAAGAGCAGGAGTAATGGCAGAATTTGGCAAAATTATATGTATTTCTGTCGGAATGTTAGAAAAAGGTAATTATTTAAGAATTAAATCTTTTTCAGGAGATGATGAAGCAAGGCTTTTAGAGGATTTTGGTAAAATATTTAATAGTCCAAGGTTGAGTAATAGTATCCTTTGTGCTCATAATGGCAAAGAGTTTGATTTTCCTTGGATTGCAAGGAGAATGCTTATAAATGGTTTTCAGCCTCCAGTTCCTTTTCAGATGTTTGGAAAGAAACCTTGGGAGGTTCCGCATTTGGATACGATGGAACTTTGGAAATTTGGAGATTGGAAGAGTTATACTTCATTGGAATTATTGGCTCATGTTTTTGGAGTTCCTACTCCGAAAGATGATATAGATGGTTCTATGGTGGCAGAAATTTATTATAAGGAAAAGGATTTGTCTCGTATTGTAACATATTGTGAAAAAGATGTTTTGACTTTGGCAAATGTTTTTAGAAGAATGAGACAGGAAGATTTATTAGAAAGAATAGAAAATTAGCATATGAAATTAACAGATGAACGAATAGAAGAGTTGGGCGGAGAAGTGATTAAAGTCCTAAAAACTATTTATGATCCAGAAATCCCGGTAGATATTTATGAATTGGGTTTGGTCTATGATGTGCAATTGAGTGATGAGGGAGAGGCTAAGGTTTTAATGACATTGACAACGCCGAATTGTCCAGTGGCAGAGTCTTTACCTAATGAAGTTCAAGAAAAAGTGGGAGAGATAGAAGGTATTGTTAAGGCAAGTGTAGAAATTACTTTTGAACCTGCTTGGACAAAGGATATGATGAGTGAAGAAGCAAAATTTGAATTAGGAATGTTATAAAAGTACTGATTTTCAGTGCTTTTTTTGTTGTTGTGATGTAAGATTAGAACCGAATGTTAATTTTGTTAAGTTTTTTATTTTGTTTTTAACATTTTTTAACATTCGTTTGCTAAAGCCTTATAATTGGGAGTATGAGAAGGAAAATAAGAGGTTTTTAGCTTTTGAATTAGGAGGATGAGTTGAAAATAGTAGTTTAATTGAACGAAAGAATATAAATTTGCTCTCGTTAATTCAAAAGTATTAAGAATGAAACAACTGATTTTTATAGGCACGATGGCTATTTCTATGTTTGGGATATTCTCTTTTACGGAGAATGCAAAGACAAGTGCCGCATCATATTATCATGATAAATTTAATGGTAAAAGAACAGCGAGCGGAGAAATTTTTAATAATAAGGAGTTTACTGCTGCGAATAAAACATTACCTTTCGGAACAAGAGTGAAAATAACCAATACTCAAACGGATAAAAGTGTAATAGTAAGAATTAACGATAGAGGCCCCTTTACTCACAAGAGAGCGTTTGATTTAAGTAAAGCAGCATTTAATGAGATTGGTAATGTTAAAAGCGGAACTATTCCTGTCAAATATGAAGTTTTAGAAGATTAAAATTTTAAAATCTGTTTTTATTGTATATAAGAAAAACACACTTTCTTTTAAAAAGGGAAGTGTGTTTTTTATATTTAATATTAAAGACTATCTAATTTTTCGGGTTGATGTTTATATTTGAATATCAGCATAAAAGCAAGGCTTACGGCAAGAGCATAAATTGCAAAAATTCCCCATGCAGAATACCATCCATTCATTTTAGTTAGAGGATCTGTATCAGAAAAAATTTGGTAATAATTGACAATTTTTCCTGCTAAGAGCATTCCGATTGTAGAGCCCAATCCATTTGTCATCATCATAAATACTCCCTGTGCAGAAGAACGAATAGAGGGGTCTGTTTCTTTATCTACGAATAGTGAACCAGAAACATTGAAAAAGTCAAAAGCAACCCCATAAACTATCATGGATAAAATGAACATCCAAACTCCAGAGCCAGGGTTTCCTATCGCAAAAAGTTCAAATCTAAGGAACCAAGAGAACATTGCCATAAGCATTACTTTTTTAATTCCGAATTTTTTTAGACAAAATGGAATTAAAAGAATGCATAATGTTTCTGATACTTGTGAAAGTGAGATTAGTGCATTAGCATTATTAGCTCCCCAAGAATCGGCGTATTGAGGAATATCTTTAAAACTAGCAATGAAAGGGTTTGCATATCCATTGGTGATTTGCAAAGAGACCCCTAAAAGCATAGAAAATATAAAGAAAATTGCCATTTTTCTGTCCTTGAAAAGACCAAATGCTTTTAATCCTAAAGCATTATATAGACTTTGTTTTTCGTTGGATTTGTTTATTGGGCAATTGGGTAGTGTAAAAGAATATAAAAATAAAATCATCCCTAAAATAGCAGAAACAAAAAATTGAGCATAGGTATTTTGAAAGCTTATAAAGTTAGAGGCGTTGTTGAAATTTATAGTAAAACTTCCATTTTGTGTTCCTGCGAAATTCACAAAAAGCATTGCGAAAATAAAACCTATAGTTCCAAAAGTACGAATAGGAGGGAATGTCTTTATAGTATCATAATTATGATTAACTAAAATGCTATAAGCGACAGAATTAGATAGTGCAATGGTCGGCATGTAAAACATTACACTTAAAGAGTAAAGGGAGAATAGAGTACTAAAATCTATGTTCTCACCATGAAGCATTCCGTAAAATCCTGCAGTGGCTAAAAATCCTGCACCTAAAAGATGACAAATTCCTAATAATTTTTGAGCAGGAATCCATCGGTCAGCAACGATGCCTATAAGTGCAGGCATAAGCAAAGATACAAAGCCTTGCATAGCGTAAAATAGACCAATTTCAGCCCCTAATCCTATTGAACCTAAATAATTTCCCATGGAAGTGAGATAAGCTCCCCAGACAGCAAATTGTAAAAAACTAAGAATAATAAGTCTAATTTTTATATTCATTTTAATTGGATTTAATCAATTTTTTTATTTCTGCTTTTTATTTCTTTTTGAATTTTTTGAGCTAAATCAAAATCCTCATTTCTCACAGCATTATTAAGCTCCTCATGAAGTTCCTCAATACTTTTTTGTTGAGATGAGGATGGTTCATCATTGTCCCAATCTTCTTTGTCCATGTTTAGAATAAAGCCAGTCTCATCAATCACGGTTTGGGTGGTATAGATGGGAGCATCAAATCTCACAGCCATTGCTACGGCATCAGAAGTTCGAGAATCCAAGGTAATACTATTTCCGAGAATTCTATTTGTAAAATTGATATTAGCAAAAAATACCCCATCAACAAATTTATAAATGATAACAGACTCCACAATGTAATGAGCTTCTTCTATAAATTTTGAGAACAAATCATGGGTAAGAGGGCGTGGGGTTTTTAAGTCTTTTTCTAATCCTATGGAAATGGATTGTGCCTCAAAATTGCCAATGACAATCGGTAATTTTATCCCTGAATCAGGTTGTTCTAACAATAAAGCATAGGCTCCAGACTGAGTTTGGCTATATGAAATGCCTCTAATAATGAGCTTTTTGTATTCCATGGTGGCAAAGATATTATATTTTTGAGCAGAAAATAGAAATTATCATTAAAAAAATATAAATTTAGTATGAAGATTTATTTTTGAATTCTCTTATTTTTTTTGTGAGAGAAGGAATGATTTGGAATGCATCACCGATGATTCCGTAATCTGCATATTTGAAAAAATCAGCATTAACATCATTATTAATAACAATGATAGTTTTTGAATTAATAATTCCAGCGATATGTTGTGTGGCTCCAGAAATACCAATACCGATATAGAGTTTAGGTGAAATGTGTTTTCCTGTTTGTCCTGCATGTTCGTTGTAATCTCGCCATCCCATATCTGAAACAGGTCTTGAGCAGGCTGTTGCTCCATTTAAAATCTCGGCAAGTTCTTCTACTATTTTCCAGTTTTCAGGAGACTTTAATCCTAGTCCTGCACAGACTACAATATCAGAAGTCGTTAAATCTTTTTTTGAATTTTTTTCTTCTTTATGAATAAGTTTAAATGGATTATCTATTTCTATATGATAAGACTCAATGACGGCAATCTCATGTATTTCTTTAATATTGAAAACATAAGGCATAATAGTTAAAATCAAATTTTCCGTATCAGGATAAATATTCATTTCTGCTTTTCCTGAAAAAATATTCTTTTTCAAAATAAAAGGAGATAGACATTCTGGATATGAATTGACTTGTGTAATTAAAGATGATTTTTTTAAAATGCTAAGGACTCCACTAATGGCTTGACCTTCTATCGTGTGAGGAAATATCGTTAGTCCGTTAATATGCTTTGCCAAAACTTGAGCATAGCATTGAGCATTAAAGGTTGTTAGACTATCGCTATGAATAGATATGATTTTATTTGCTCCAAATTTTTGTAAAAACTCAGGGTTTTCAGTATTGATGCAAAGAGCGATTAGCTCTTCTCTTTTTTGAGAAGCAATTTTTTTTGCGAAAGAAATAGCTTCTAAACTTATAGGCGTAAAGCCATTTTTATCAGTTTCTGTATAAACGAAAATAGCCATTTTGTGCGATTAAATAAGTTTTTCCTCTTTATGTAAAATTTGTATAAGTTCGTCTAGATTGTCAGGATTGATATATTTTACTTTTTCTCTTTCGGGTGTTTTATTAAAAGAAATAGGAAAAGATTTGTGAGAACTTGCTTCTTTGATAATCAAATGTTTACTTCTTGATATCATCATTCCTCTCATATTAGGAATGACCAAATCTTTTTCTGAAATAATTTCTTTTTGTCCCGAAATTACCAAAGGCAGTTTTGCAGTTAAAGTTTCTTTATTTTGATTGGTCTCTTGAATGAAAGTAGCCAAATTGTCATTAATTTCTAATGAAATACAATGATTAACCAATGAAATATTAAGGGTTTGGGCTAATAAAGATGGAACGGCACTACCATTATAATCAATACTTTCTGAACCTAAAAGAATAAGATCAAAGTTTTGTTCTTGGATAATTTTTGAAATTTCTAGTGCTGTGCTGAGGCTATCTTGTGGAGAATAATTAACTCTAATTCCCTCATCTGCTCCCATAGCCAATGCTTTTCTTAGTGGATTTTCAGTTTCTATTGTTCCAATCGTCAGAGCACTTACCTTTGCTCCATGAGTTTTTTGAAACAATAAGGCTTTGCTTAGTATATATTCATCTATGGGGTTGATAATCCATTGAAGATTAGATGTGTCTAAAGATTTTTGGTCTTCAGTAAAATGAATTTTGGAAACAATATCGGGGACAATGCTGATGCAAACTAATATGTTCATATAGAAATACTAATAATTTACTCGTGCTAAGGTAATAAAAACAAAAAAGACTGCCTAAAAATAAGCAGTCTTTTTCAATTAAAAAAAATATAATATAAAATGAAAAAAGTGTTTTTATGGCATTACAAATCCTTTCCTTGTTATTCTACCGTATTCATCGAGATAAACTACGGAAACATTTCCTTTATAAGAATTTAGAATGTTCTCAATATCTTTTTGAGAGTTAACGGGTTTTCCATTGATTTCCATGATGATATAATTATCAACGACACCGATTTTGGAAAGTTCTCCTCCATCAACGATATTTTTAGCAATAACTCCGCTATTTAATCCGTAACTTACTTTTACTCTTTCACTGAGTGGCTCAAATTCCCCACCAATTTTTTCAGTTACATTTAAATCTGCTTTACTTCTCAAAGATGTATTTCCTTTTTGGTCTTTCAGCGAAGCATTTACTGTATATTCTTTGTTATTTCTGATATAGGTTACCACTACTTTATCACCAGGTCTTTTACTTCCAATAGCCAATGATAAATCGGAGAAGCTCTCTATGTTTACATTGTCAATTTTTTTAACGATATCCCCAGTTTTAATACCTGCATCTTCCGCACCGCTATTTTTGGATACTTCTGTTACATAAATTCCTCCTTCGGATTTTAGGTTAGTTTTATTTC